>JAEZQS010000280.1 GCA_023412995.1 Pseudomonadota bacterium | reverse complement strand
GCCCCCGGCCTGGCCCGCCGGGTCGCCGCCGTACGCCGCCGGGGGCCGGGTCGGGGGCCGGTCAGCCGAGGGCGCGCGCCGCGTCGGCGACGCGCGCAGGGGTGAAACCGAAATGCTCGAACAGCGTCGCGCCGGGCGCGGACTCGCCGAAACGGTCGATCCCGAACACGCCGCCGTTTCCACGTGCGTACTTCCACCACGGCGCGCTGGCGCCGGCCTCGATCGCAAGCAGCGGGATTCCCGCTGGCAGCACCGCGTCGCGGTAGTGCGCGGGTTCGGCATCGAAGGTGTCGGTGGAGGGCATCGAGACGACTCGCGTGGGCAGGCCGTCGGCTTGCAGCAGCTCGCGCGCTGCGAGGGCGAGTCCCACTTCCGACCCGGTGGCCAGCAGGATCCGCGCCGGCGCGCCGCCCGCTGCCTCTGCCAGCACGTAGCCACCGCGCTCGATGGCGGCGACCTGCGCGTCGTCGCGCGGCACGAACGGCAGGTTCTGGCGCGAGAGCACCAGCGCGGTGGGCGCGTCGCGCCGCTCCAGCGCGAGCTTCCATGCCACGGCGGTTTCCACCGTGTCGCAGGGACGCCACAGCGAGAGCTGCGGGATCAGCCGGAGGCTGGAGACGTGCTCGATCGACTGGTGCGTCGGACCGTCCTCGCCGAGGCCGATGGAATCATGGGTGAAGACGTGGATCACGCGCAGCTTCATCAGCGCCGCCATGCGGATGGCGTTGCGGCTGTAGTCGCTGAAGGTGAGGAAGGTGCCGCCGAAGGGAATGAAGCCGCCGTGCAGCGCCAGGCCGTTCATGATCGCGGCCATGCCGAACTCGCGCACGCCGTAGCTGATGTGCCGCCCGGTGCCGCTGCCGCTGAGAAGCGGCGCACCCTTCCAGACGGTGAGGTTGGAGTGGGTGAGGTCGGCCGATCCACCCAGCATTTCCGGCAGCGCCGGTGCGAACGCCTCGATCGCCTGCTGGCTCGCCTTGCGCGTGGCGACGCTTTCGGCCCGCGTGCGTACCTCGGCGACGAGGCGTTGCGCCACCGCGAGGAAATCGCCCGGCAGGTCGCCGGCCAGGCGACGCGCCAGTTCCGCCGCCAGTTCCGGTTCGGCCGCGCGATAGGCCGCGAAACGGGCGGTCCAGCCGGCTTCCAAGGCGGCGCCGGCGTCGCGCGCATCCCACGCGGCGGCAACATCGGCGGGGACGGTGAACGGCGCATGCGTCCAGTCCAGCGCGGTGCGGGCGGCTGCGATTTCCTCCGCGCCCAGCGCTTCGCCATGGGCCTTGGCCGTCCCCGCGCGGGTCGGCGCGCCGTGGCCGATGGTGGTGCGGCAGATGACCAGGCTGGGACGGCCGGTGTCGGCCGTGGCTTCGGCAATTGCCGCATCGACGGCGGCGACGTCATGGCCGTCGACCGGCCCCACGACCTGCCAGCCGTAGGCGCGGAAACGCGCGGCGGTGTCGTCGGTGAACCAGCCCTCGACCTTGCCATCGATGGAGATGCCGTTGTCGTCGTACAACGCCACCAGCTTGCCCAGCTGCCAGGTGCCGGCCAGCGCACACGCCTCGTGCGAAAGGCCTTCCATCAGGCAGCCGTCGCCGAGGAACACCCAGGTGCGGTGGTCGATGATCGCGTGCCCGTCGCGATTGAATTCGGCAGCCAGCAGCTTCTCCGCCAGCGCCATGCCGACCGCATTGGCGAGGCCCTGGCCGAGCGGGCCGGTGGTCGTTTCGACGCCGGGCGTCACGCCGGTTTCCGGGTGCCCGGGCGTCTTCGAATGCAGCTGGCGGAACCGCGCGAGTTCCTCCATCGGCAGGTCGTAGCCGGTGAGGTGCAGCAGCGCGTACAGCAGCATCGAGCCGTGGCCGTTGGACACCACGAACCGGTCGCGCCCCGGCCAGGCCGGATTGGCCGGGTTGTGGCGCAGGTGGCGCGTCCACAAGGCGACGGCGATGTCGGCCATGCCCATCGGCATGCCGGGATGGCCCGACCTGGCCTTTTCCACGGCGTCGGCGGCCAGGAAGCGGATGGCGTTGGCCAGGCGCGCGCTGTCGACGCGTGCCGGTCCGGCGGGCTGGGAAGGAGTCATGCGGACGCTCCGGTCAGGCGGGAAGCTGCCCCGGGGCGCCCGCGGGCGCGCCAGGCAATCGCTGGAATGGGGTGGCCGGAAGCCGCCCGGAACGGCGGCGTCGGCGCGCGGATTCTGCCGCAACGGCGGGCCAGGCGAAAGTTGCGGGCGGCAGCCTCGCGCCCCGCCCCCCCTCTGCGGGGGCGCGATCCTCCATGCCGGCGGTGCGCAGGGCGGCGAGGGACGCGGGTGGCGGACGACCCCTCGACCTCCCGTGGGCACGGACAGCAAAGGTGCGGGGTGTCGCGGACACGCGTCCCGCAGCGGCCGCTACAATGACGGGCTGCCCGGTTGCCGGCCCGGCCCATCGGCCGCCGTCCGTTCGGCCTGACTGCCCACTTCCCCGCTTTCCCTACATTTCCGGCCTGACTGCCCCATGTTCTTTCGCAACCTGAGCCTGTTCCGCTTCTCCGAATCGACAGCGAAAAGCCTCGATCGTCTGCAATCGTGCCTCGATCAACACCGCTTGCGGCCATGCGGCCCGATCGAGCTGGCGACCCGCGGCTTCGTCTCGCCGTTCGGCCGCGACAGCGACGAACTGCTGCATGGCTCGGGTCCCTTCACGCTGCTGGCGCTCGGCACCGAGGAGCGGCTGCTGCCGTCGGTGGTGGTCAACGAGGCACTCGCCGAACGGCTTGCGGCCATCGCGGCAAAGGAAGCGCGACGGGTCGGGGCCAAGGAGCGCAAACGCCTGAAGGAAGAGGTGATTTCCGACCTGCTGCCGCGCGCCTTCGTGCGCCCGTCGCGGACCGGGGCCTACCTCGATCACGAGCAGGGCTGGCTGGTGGTCGACAGCGCCAGCCGCAAGGTCGCCGAGGAGGCGGTCAGCCAGGTGCGCGAGGCGCTGGGGAGCTTCCCGGCGACGCCGATGGCGCCGACCGCGCCGGTGCGGTCGCTGATGACCGACTGGCTGGGCGGTGGCAAGCTGCCGGACGGCCTGGTGCTGGGCGAACAATGCGAACTGCGCGATCCGGTCGAAGCCGGGGCGATCGTCCGCTGTCGTCGCCAGGACCTTGAATCGGAGGAGATACGGGAGCATCTCAAGTCCGGCAAGCAGGTGTTCCAGCTGGGCTTCGAATTCGACGGGCGGATGCGTTTCGTGCTCGGCGAGGATCTGGTCGTGCGCCAGTTGCGCTTCCTCGACGGGGTACTGGACGAACTGGGCGAGGATTCGGCCGAATCGGCGCGTGCCGAGCTCGACGCGACCTTCGCCCTGATGACGCTGGAGCTGCGCAACCTGCTGGCGCGGCTGGATGACTGGTTTGGATTGCCCCGTCCGGGGGAACGCGATGACGGCGTGCCGGCGGATCGAAGCTGAGGGTGGGAAGGGCGTGGACGTCGTAAACGACTACCTGGAACTGGCGACGCCGGCCGGCGAGACCATCAAGGTCTTGCGCAAGAGCCATCCGCGCGCGCGCCGGCTGCGCCTGACGGTGACCCCGGGTGGAGCGCGCGTGACCTATCCCGAAGGCACCCATCCCGCGCAGGTGTTCGCGTTCCTGCGCAAGCATGGCGAATGGCTCGAACGCAAGCTGGACGAACTCAGCCTCGGCTCCGCACCGCCGCCACTGAAGCCCGGCGCCGCGACGGTGATCCCGCTGCGCGGCGAGACCACGCGCCTGTCCTGGCGCAACGGCCCCTACCCCCGCATCGAGCAGGTCGGCGACCGCCTGGTGCTGACCCTGCCCCGCCCGCACGGCAAGTCCACCTTGCCGGCGGCGCGGGCGCTGCTGCGTTCCTTCCTCGAGGCGCAGCTGCGGCGCGACATCAGCCGCTGGTTCGCGCGCTACTGCCCGGAACTGGACCGCGCACCGACCGGACTGAAACTGCGTCCGCTGAAGAGCCTGTGGGGAAGCCTGGACACGCGCGACCGCGTGACCATCGACCTTGCCCTCGCGCTGGCGCCGCCCGCGGCGTTGCGCTACGTGGTGGTGCACGAGCTTTGCCACCTGCGCATCCGCAACCATTCGGCGCGGTTCTGGGCGCAGGTCGAGAAGCTCGAGCCCGAATGGCGCGTGCAGCGGGACTGGCTGCGCCTGCACGGGCAGGCACTCAAGGCCGAACTGGCGCGACTGGTCCAGTTGCCCGGATAGCCGCCGCGATCGCGCTGGCGCGCGCGGCGGCGCGTCAGCCGCCGAGCAGGAAATCGGCGATTTCCGGCGCGGATTCCAGGTGCAGGTGGTGGTGGCCCGGCAGGCGCATGAGTGCGAGGTCGGCCACGCACTGCATGCGTTCGGCCATCCGTGCGGGCGCGAGATACGGCGCCGGCGGCTCCGCCAGCACCAGCCGCGTAGGCGCGCGGATGCCGGCCAGCAGGGCCCGCACCTCGTCTTCGGTGTAGCGCTGCAGGCTGGCAAGGGTCAGGCGCGGGTCGCTCGACCAGGCGTAACCGCCCGCCACCGCCCGCGTGCCCCGCTCGACAAGGGGGCGCGC
>JAEZQS010000266.1 GCA_023412995.1 Pseudomonadota bacterium | reverse complement strand
CGACACCGCACCACACCGCCTGCGCGAGTACCTTGCCGGCGGCCTGCTGTCGGCGCCGGCACGCCACGTGCTGGCGGAAGGCCCACCGCTGGTGCTCGATCCGAAGCATGCGATGGCGTACTCGCCGTCCGGCCTGCAGGCGCTGGCGCCCTGGTGCCGTGCGCAATGGCCGCTGCGTGACTGGCAGCCGCTCACCGGGTCCGAGCTGGCCGGCTTGCGCGCGAGCTGGAACGCCCATCCCTACGAGCGGCTCGTCTGGCTCGACGCGTTGCTGCATGCGGGCGGCCGCCTGCCCGGGCACCTGGATCCCGGCGGCACCTACAAGCTGCGGCACTGGATCGAGATCGAGAAGGACCTCAGCCGCTACTTCCGCATCGCCTCGGCCATGCTGCAGCCGGTGCGCCTGCACGAAGTGGCGGCCGCGGCCGGGTCTTCGATGGAAGACGTGTTCGATTTCGTCGCTGCCTGCGATGCGATCGGCCTGCTCGAATGGCAGCCGCGCCAGCGCCCGGAACGCGAGCCACCGCCGCGTGCGCCGCTGCTGCAGCGCCTGCGCGACCGCTTCCGTTCCTGATCGCGGCTCAGAAGACCAGCAGCAGCGCCAGGCTGAGACCCGCGTAGACCACCACCACGCCCCAGAACGCGCGTGGGTCGCTGCTGCGCAGGATGCGCCGGCCCCAGGCGCGGTGCTTCGCCACCACCTCGCCGGTGGCGACGGCGTAGGCGGTGTAGAGCGCCACCAGGATGCCGAGCAGGGTGAACATCGGTCCGCCTCAGGACGGATGCCGGCGCAGCAGCCGCTGCACCAGGGCCAGCAGCGCCCCGAGCGGCAGGCCGACCGCAGCCAGCGCCAGTGCCAGCATCGCGAGCAGCCCCAGTCCGACCGGATTGCCGTCGGCCGGTCCGATCGCAATGTAGAGGAGGAGCGGCGCGACCCCGACCAGGCCCGCCACCACGCTGCCCAGCATCAGCCGCACGCCCGCAAGGCGCAGCAGCGCATGTCCGTTTCGTTGCGCCATCGGGCCCTCCCGCCCTCGAGGCCACAGTCTGCCACGCCGGCGCGGCGGCCTCAGCTCACCGCATCGCCCGAGGCGTGCGCGATCCACGCCCCCGCCAGCGCCGAGGCGTAGGGAATCGCCTGCGCGGCGAGGATCGCGATCCACAGCCGCCCCTCGACGTAGTTGATGCCGGTCGAATTGATCATGCCGGCAATGCAGGCGAGCAGGGCGAGGAACAGCAGCAGCTCCTCGCTCACCGACACGAACGCGCTCGGCTTGCGCCCGATGCGGCGGCTCTTGGCGGTGCGCACGAACTCGCCCTTCTTCTTCCACAGGCCGAGGAAGATGCCGCGCGCGATGGCGTGGCTGAGGCCCATGCTGGCGACCGACGCCGCCAGCGTGTCGCGCCACGAACAGGGCACGCGCACGCGGTAGAGGATGATCCCGAACGCCGCCTTGAACAGGAAGAAGCCGATCAGCGGTACCAGGAAGAGGTACATCGGCAGCATGAAGTACTGCGGCGCCAGCACCATGCCGAGCGTCCACAGCATCGCCATCAGGGTGAACACCAGGTGCAGCGCATCGCCGAACCAGGAGAACCAGCCGGTGAGGAAATGGAAGCGCTGCCCGCGCGTCAGCCCCGAGGCGCGGGACGTCATCCAGCCAAGGCGCGCCTTCATGATCTGCATCGCGCCGAACGCCCAGCGGTAGCGCTGCGTCTTGTAGGCCTTGAAGTCGGCCGGGGTGAGGCCTTTGCCCATCAGCTCGTCCACGTAGACGAGTTCGTGGCCGGCCTTCATCAGGCGCAGGCCCAGTTCGGCATCCTCGCAGATGGTCCACTCCGACCACCCACCGGTATCGGCCAGGGCGTCCCGCCGCACCATCGTCATGGTGCCGTGCTGGATGATCGCGTTGCGCTCGTTGCGGTGGTGCATGCCGATGCGGAAGAAGCCGTCGTACTCCCAGTTGCACATGCGCCGGAACGCGTTATGGGTGAAATCGCGGTGCGCCTGCGGACACTGCACCACGGCGACGGCAGGGTCGTGGAAATAGCCGGTGAGGGTGGCGAGCCAGTCGCTGCGCACGACGTAGTCGGCATCGACCACCGCCACCACCTGCGCCCGCGGATCGGTTTCGGCCAGGCCGAAGTTGAGCGCGCCGGCCTTGAAGCCGGGCCATGGCTCCAGGTGGAAGAAGCGGAAGCGCGGCCCGAGCTGGGCGCAATGCGCCTCCACCGGCTTCCACACGGCCGGGTCCTTCGTGTTGTTGTCGATCACCAGCACTTCGAAGTTGGCGTAGTCCAGCGCCGCCAGCGAATCGAGCGTCAGGATCACCATCTCCGGCGGCTCGTTGTAGCAGGCGAGGTGGATGGACACGAACGGCTGGCGTTCGGCCGGCTCCGGTTCGAGCAGGCCGAAGCCGCGCAGCCAGCGCGGCCGCCACAGCACCTCGGTGAACTCGAAGCCGTTGATCAGCAGGATCAGGATGATGGCCAGCTGCGCCGGGAACAGCAGCACCAGCATCGCCCAGTCGAGCGGATCGAGGTAGAAGTCGTACGGCAGGGTCGCCATCCACACCAGGATCGACGCCGACAGCTGCAGCAGCAGCAGGAAGAAGGCGAGGCCAGTGGCGCGGAAGCGGATGAAGTGGCGCGCGAACCAGAACATCGGCAGCAGCGCGATGAGCGAGGCGAGCCCCGCCTTCCAGGGCCAGATCGGGTCCTCGATGACGGTGCCGGTGAGGGCGAACTTCGGCTGCCGGTTGGCGTTGAACATGCCCCAGTACGCCTCGACGCGGCCGCCCAGGCGTTCCTTCCACGGCTGGTCGATCGCCTCCATCACGTAGTAGTCGATCTCCTCGCGCGCGGCGACATTGAACCAGTCGCGCAGGAAATGCGCCTCGTTGGCGAGCGAGGGCAGGGCGTAGCGGCGGCGGTCGCCGTTGGACGGCCAGCCGACCTCGCCGATGACGACCGGCTTGCCGGGGAACAGGCGCTGCAGCTCGCGGTATTGCCCGAGCACGAAGCCGACGGCGTCCTTGCGGTCGATGAACTCCCAGTACGGCAGCACGTGCACGGTGATGAAATCGACGTGGTCGGCGAGCTCGGGATGGCGCTGCCAGGTGTCCAGTGGTTCGGCGGTGGACACCGGGATGTCCAGCTGCGCGCGCGCGCGGTCGAGGTAGTTGATCAGCGCGCGCACGCCGAGGTCGCCGCGCAGGATCACCTCGTTGCCGACGATGGCGCGGTCGATGTTGTCGTACTTGCGGCTGAGCGCGATCAGCGCACTCAGCTCGCGCTCGTTGCGCTCGGCGCGGCCCTCGATCCACGCCCCCGCCATCAGGCGCACGCCGTAGAAGCGCGCGATGCGCGGGATCTGCGGGTTCTCGGCCGAGGAATAGGTGCGCAGGCGCTTGCTGTAGCGCGACAGCAGGCGGATGTCGCTGTCCAGCTCCGCCTCGCTCGGGAACAGCTGGCGGGTCGGGTCCTGGTAGCGCTGCGAAGGGTTGTAGGCGAAGCCGCCGATCTCGCCGTGCCAGTCGGCGATCGCCACCGGCCGGTTGAGGAAGGCCCACAGGCCGACGTTGAGCGCGGCCACGAGCAAGGTCAGGGCCAGCGCGCGCCAGAGCGACTTGCGCACGGGAGTCGGTTGCAGGGGCGTCAACGGGATCTCGGCAGGCAGCGCAGGCGCGAGGCAAGCGCGGCAGCATAGCCAACGGGGCGGGTG
>JAEZQS010000249.1 GCA_023412995.1 Pseudomonadota bacterium | reverse complement strand
GCTAGGGACTAGGGACTTGGGGTTAGGGAATAGGGAATAGGGAATAGGGAAGGGGGACTGGGATGGGGGACTGGGAAGGGGGACTGGGAAGGGGGACTGGGGAATGGTGGAACGTTTCTGTGCTGCTCCTGCTTGCGCTATTCCCCATTCCCTATTCCCTATTCCCTAATCAGCGAACGGCTAGTGGCCGCGGTCGCCGTCGCCGGGCGCCGGGTCGAACAGGCGTTCGGCAGCGCGCAACAGCTCGGCGTCGCCGCGCAGGGCGGCGTGGCGCAGGTTGGCGCTGGGGGCGTGCAGCAGCTTGTTGGTGAGGGTGTTGGCAAGGTAGGCGAGGGCTTCCTCGGGCGTCTTGCCGTGGGCCAGCAGTGCCTGCGCGCGCGAAAGCACCGCGTCGCGGCTGGCTTCGGCCTGCCGGCGCAGGTCGGCCACCGGGTTGTGCAGTTCGAGCGAGCGCCACCAGTCCATGAAGTGCTCGACCGAAAGGTCGATCATCGCCTCCGCCTCGCGTGCGGCCTCGCGGCGCGACCGCAGGTTGTCGTCGATCGCCTCGCGCAGGTCGTCGAGGGTGTAGAGATAGACGTCGGCGAGGCTGGCGACCGCCGGGTCGATGTCGCGTGGCATGGCGAGGTCGAGCAGGAACATCGGGCGGCGCTTGCGCGCGGCAATCGCCGCTTCCACCTGCCGGCGCACCAGCACCGGATCCCGACTGGCGGTCGAGGCGATCACGATGTCGGCCTCGGCGAGGTGGCGGTCGAGGTCGCCGAGCGCGACGGCGTAGCCGCCGAAGCGGGTGGCCAGCACCTGGGCGTTTTCCAGCGTGCGATTGGCGACGATCAGCCGCCGCACGCGCGCCTCGGTGAGGTGGCGGCCGACCAGTTCGATCGTCTCGCCGGCACCGACCAGCAGCACGCAGGCGCCGCGGAGGTCGGCAAACACCTGTTCGGCCAGGCGCACCGCGGTGAACGCCACCGACACCGGGTTGGCGCCGATGCGGGTTTCCGAACGCACGCGCTTGGCTACCGCGAAGGTGTGCTGGAACAGCCGCTCGAGCGGTGCTTTCAGGGTGTGCGCGGCGCGCGCCATGGCGTAGGCATCCTTCACCTGCCCCAGGATCTGCGGTTCGCCCAGCACCATCGAATCCAGCCCCGTAGCGACGCGGAAGAGGTGGCGCACCGCATTGGCGCCGTCGTGGCGGTAGAGGAACTCGTCCATGTGCGCCTGGCCGAGGTCCTGGTGGCGGTGCAGCCAGTCGCCGGGCACGTCTTCGCAACCGGCATCGACGGTGCAGTAGAGCTCCGTGCGGTTGCAGGTGGAGAGGATCGCCGCCTCGCGCACGCCCGCCTGCGACGTCAGCTGCGCCAGGGCCGGTGGCGTGTCCCCGGCGGGAAAGGCGACGCGTTCGCGCAGGGCGACGGGGGCGGTGAGATGGTTGATTCCGAGGGCAATCAGCGCCATGGGCAAGGGAAGTGTCGCA
Organism: Pseudomonadota bacterium; assembly: GCA_023412995.1. Taxonomy (GTDB): domain Bacteria; phylum Pseudomonadota; class Gammaproteobacteria; order Xanthomonadales; family Rhodanobacteraceae; genus Dokdonella_A. The sequence goes on along the minus strand of JAEZQS010000249.1, from coordinate 5,354 downwards.
GCGGAAGCGCACGGCCCGTGACCGTGGCTGCGGGCGAGATCGGATAAGCTAGTCCGCCCGCCGCGAACGGCGCCGCCACTGCGGCCTTCGCGGCGGATTGTGCGGGCGACACCCCGCCATATCAAGCAACCAGGTCCTCCATGCCGCACCTCGCCATCCTCCGCCGCCGCCTCCGTGCCGTCGCCATGTGCGTGCTGGCTGCGTTGGTGGCAGCCGGGCTGGGCGCCTGCTCCACGGCGCCCGTGCACCCGGCGAGGGACCCGTTGACGGTACTCGATGTGGCGCCGGTCGCACCGGAGGACGACCTGCCGCTGGCCCTGCTGGCGGCGCAGTTCGCCTTGCAGGAGAACGACCTCGCCGGGGCCGCACGGGGTTTCGTGGCCGCCGCGCGGATGTCACCCGATGCAGGGCTGGCGGCGGATGCGACGCGCCTGGCGCTGTCCGTCGGCGACTGGCAACTGGCGGGCGAGGCACTCTCCCGCTGGCAGGAGCTGGCGCCGGCGGATCCCGGAACCGGCCAGGCGCAGGCGTGGATTGCCCTCGGCGAGGGCCGGCTCGATGAAGCCGGCGAGCGCCTGGATGCCCTGGCTGGCGCGGGCAGTCCGGACGTCTGGCGGCTGGTTGCGCAGGTGCTGCTCAATGGCAAGGACAAGGCGGCCGCCGCGCGGCTGCTCGAACGCGTGGCCAGCCCGGCCCACCTCGGCGCCAGCGAGGCGAACTGGGTGGCGGTCAGCCAGCTGGCCTTCAAGCTCGGTGACAAGGCGCTGGCGCAGCGCCTGGCAGGGCGCGCGCTGGAGCGCTTCCACAGCCCGCCGGCCTATGCCTGGAGTGCGCGGCTGGCACAGGATCGGCGTGACATGGCTGGCGCACGCGCCATCTGGCAGGAAGGATTGCAGCGGCATCCGCGCGATTCCTCCCTGCGCAGCGGCTATGCGGCCCTGCTCGCCCTGGAAGGCGACAACGCCGGCGCCGCGCGCGTGCTGGCGCAGGGCCCGCAGGACGATGCGACCTGGGCTGCGCGCGCCGCCTACGCCGCGCGCGCGGACGACAAGGCCGCGCTGGCGGCGCTCTATCGCGAACTCGCCAATGCGCCGACGCCGCGCAGCGGCACCCGGTTGTACCTGCTCGGCCAGGTCGCGGAAATGCTGGAACGACCCGCCGACGCGCTCGAGTGGTATCGCGCCGTCCCGGACGAGGACGCTCACGGATTCGAGGCGCGCCTGCGCATGGCGGTGGCGCTCGACCGGCTCGGCAAGGAGGAGCAGGCAACCACCCTGATGAACCGGCTGGTCGAGCAGACAGCGGGCGATCGAGAACAGCAGGGCCTGGTCTATCTGCTGCAGGCCGAACTGCTGGTGCGGGGCAAGAAGCCGCGCGAGGCCATGGCGGTGTACGACCGCGCACTCGGCAACCTGCCGGACGATCGGCGGCTGCTCTACGCGCGCGCGCTGCTGGCGGTCGACCAGGGCGACCAGGCGGCGGGCGAGCGCGACCTGCGCCGCATCCTCGAGCTGGCGCCGGACGATGCCGAAGCGCTGAACGCGCTCGGCTACACCCTGGCCGATGGCAGCCGCCGCGGCGATCCCGCGCAGGAAGAGGCGCTGCGCCTGATCGGCCGTGCGCTCGAACTCAAGCCGGACGAACCGGCGATCGTCGACAGCATGGGCTGGCTGCAATACCGCATGGGCAACCTCGACCAGGCGCTGGCAGACCTGCAGCGCGCCTATGCCAGCGAGCCCGATCCCGACATCGCGGCACATCTGGGCGAGGTGCTGTGGGTCCGCGGCCAGCACGAGGAGGCGCGGCGGATCTGGGATGCCGCCCGCAGCAAGGCGCCCGACAACAAGACCCTGCTCGAGGCGATCCGGCGCCTGACGCCATGACCCGTGGCCGGCTGCTGGCCGCCGGTGCGGTACTGGCGCTGGCCGGCTGTACCGCGTTGCCGACCCGGCCACTCGCACCCGAGGCGTCGCTGCTGGCGGCGCAGGCCGCGCGCGAGCAGGCGCTTGCGGCGCAGGCGGACTGGACCTTGCGCGGACGCCTCGGTGTCTCCGATGGCCAGGACGGCGGCAGCGGCTCGCTCGAGTGGCGCCAGCGTGGCGAGGCCTTCCGCTTCCAGCTGCACGCGCCGGTCACCGGCAAGACCTGGGTGCTCGCCGGCGGCCCTGGCCACGTGGTGCTGGAAGGCCTGCGGGCCACACCGGTCGAGGGTTCCGATGCGGCGGCCCTGCTGCAACGCGAACTCGGCTGGCAGGTGCCGGTGGCAGAACTCGCCGCCTGGGTGCGCGGGGCGCGTGCCGCGGGCGCCGCGCGGATCCGCTTCAACCCCGACGGGCTGCCGGCGGAGATCGAGCAGGGAGGCTGGACCGTTTCATTCCCGGCGTGGGATGCGAGCCTGCAGCCGCCCCTGCCGACCAGGGTGTTTGCCCGGCGCGGCGACTACCGCGTGCGCCTGGCCATCCACGAGTGGACGCTGCCGTGAACGTGCCGGCGCCCGCCTTCGTGCCGCACGGGGAGGGCTGGAGCGCGTGGCCTGCACCGGCCAAGCTGAACCTGTTCCTGCGCATCACCGGCCGGCGCGACGACGGCTACCACCTGCTGCAAACCGCCTTCCAGCTGCTCGACCGCGGCGACACGGTGCACCTGCGGCCACGCCCCGACGGCATGATCCGGCGCTGCCGCGACCTGCCGGGCATCGCGCCGGAGGCGGACCTCACGCTGCGCGCGGCGCACGCCCTGCGCGAGGCCTGTGGCTGCGCGCTGGGCGCCGACATCGCGGTCGAGAAGCGGATTCCGGCGGGCGGCGGCCTCGGCGGCGGCAGTTCGGATGCCGCCACGGTGCTGGTGGCGCTGGATGCGCTGTGGGATACCCGGCTCGGGGAAGACGCGCTGGCCGAGGTGGCGCTCGGGCTGGGGGCGGACGTGCCGGTGTTCGTGCGCGGGCGCAGTGCCTGGGCCGAGGGCGTGGCCGAGCGGCTGACGCCGCTCGACCTGCCGGCGCGCTGGTACGTGGTCGTCGATCCCGGCGTTCCGGTACCGACCGCCGCGCTGTTCGCCGACCCGCAATTGACACGTGATGCGGCGCGTCTGACAATTCCGCTCTTTGCCTCGGCACTGGCAGGCGGCAACGCGTTCGAACTGCTGGTGCGGCGGCGCTTCCCGCCGGTGGCGCGCGCAATGGACTGGCTGTCGCGGTTCGGCGAGGCCCGCCTCAGCGGGACGGGTGGCTGTCTCTTCGTTGCGGCGGACTCGGAAGAAGCAGGCCTGCGCATCGTGCGAGAATGCCCGCCTTCCCTGCAGGCCTTCGTGGCGCGTGGCGTGGCGGATTCTCCGCTGCGACGCCGGCTGGCGAGGTGGCAGGAGGTTGCAGGCGCCGCCGCCAGCACCTAGGGATGCAAGGCTCTCGCGGCGTCGGATGTGCCGCCGCGCGACGCGAAAGCGTCGCGGCGTGAAACGTGCTGCAGCTCTGCTGCGGCCGTTTCCGCACTGCGCCCGCAGGATGCGGGCGCGAACGGCGGAGCCGGCCCGAAGGGCGAGCTGCAGGGACGCAGCGAGTAAACCGGGGCAGGATGCCCCGTGTTTGCACAACATTGGGGCGTCGCCAAGTGGTAAGGCACCGGGTTTTGATCCCGGCATTCGCAGGTTCGAATCCTGCCGCCCCAGCCACCTGGCCGGCGCGACAGGCGCCTGCCGCGCCGTCGTGCGGTGCAACGCGCGGCGGGTGGCGGGGGTGGAAATCCGGCGCGGCTATCGGAGCGGATCATGGACACCAACATGGGCAGTTCCGGCATCCTGGTCTTTTCCGGCAATGCCAACCGTGCGCTCGCCGAGGCCATCTGCGACGAGCTCAACGTGCCGCTGGGCAAGGCACTGGTCGGTTGCTTCAGCGATGGCGAGGTGCAGGTCGAGATCGAGGAGAACGTCCGGCGCCAGGAAGTGTTCGTGGTGCAGCCGACCTCCGCGCCGGCCGCGGACCACCTGATGGAACTGCTGGCGCTGGTGGATGCGCTCAAGCGCGCCTCGGCCGCCAGCGTGACCGCGGTGATTCCCTACCTCGGCTATGCGCGCCAGGATCGCCGCCCGCGCTCGGCACGGGTGCCGATCACGGCGAAGCTGGCAGCGGACATGATCGGGGTGGTCGGGACGGACCGCGTGCTGACGGTGGACCTGCACGCGGACCAGATCCAGGGCTTCTTCGACATGCCGCTGGACAACGTGTATGCCTCGCCGGTGCTGCTGGCCGACATCTGGCGCCACCATGCGAAGGAAAACCTGATCGTGGTCTCGCCGGACGTCGGCGGCGTGGTGCGCGCACGCGCCATCGCCAAGCGCCTGGACGATGCCGACCTCGCCATCATCGACAAGCGGCGCCCGCGGCCGAACGAATCGACGGTGATGAACATCATCGGCGAGGTGCAGGACAAGGTCTGCGTGCTGGTGGACGACATCGTCGACACCGCCGGCACGCTGTGTGCCGCGGCAGCCGCGCTGAAAGGCAATGGCGCGCGGAAGGTGGTGGCCTACTGCACCCATCCGGTGCTGTCGGGGCCGGCCATCCGCAACATCGATGCGTCCGCGCTGGACGAGCTGGTCGTGACCGATACCATCCCGTTGTCGGCCTCCGCGCAGTCCTGCGGCAAGATCCGCCAGCTGTCGGTGGCGGACCTTTTGGCCGAGACGATGCGCCGCATCGCCTACGGCGAGTCGGTCAGTTCGCTCTACGTGGACTGATCGCCGATCGTGTTCCAACACGCCTTCCCTGGTCGCGGGGAAGGCCCTACCGCCGCGCAAGCGGCCCCAAGCAGAAGGCAACATCAAATGGCAAAGACCCACGCGATTTCCGTACAACGGCGCAACGACGAGGGCAAGGGTGCGAGCCGCCGCCTCCGTCGCGCCGGATTCGTTCCTGCCGTCGTCTACGGCGGCGAGCTGAAGCCGGTGAGCATCCAGCTCTCCCACAACGAGGTCTGGCATGCCAGCCAGAACGAATGGTTCTATTCGTCCATCCTCGACCTCGACCTCGGCGGCGACGTGCAGAAGGTATTGCTGCGCGACATGCAGCGCCATCCGTTCAAGCAGCTGGTGCTGCACCTGGATTTCCAGCGCGTCAGTGAGAACGAGGCGATCCGCGTGCGCGTGCCGCTGCACTTCATGAACGAGGACGTGTCGCCGGCCGGCAAGACCTCGGGCGTGGTGATCATGCACGAGCTGACCGAGATCGAGGTGTCGTGCCTGCCGCGCGACCTGCCGGAGGCGATCCAGATCGACCTCTCCAACCTCGCCGTGGGCGACATCGTCCACCTGTCGGGACTCGAACTCCCGGCCGGCGTGGAGATCCCCGAGCTGCGCCTGGG
>JAEZQS010000228.1 GCA_023412995.1 Pseudomonadota bacterium | reverse complement strand
TGCCCACGCCGCAAAATCGGCGTGCTCCAGGATTTCGTGCATCGCCGTGCCGAAGCGCTCGCCGCGCGGCCAGCCCGCGACCGCGGCATCGGCACCCGCTTCGGCGCGGACTTCCCCGCTCGCATCGACGGCGTCCGCTGCGGCTTCGTCGTCCACCCCGCTTTCGTCCGGCAAGGCGCTGCGGTGGCCATCGCGCAGCTGCGAGAAACTGCTGATCCACCAGCTGCCGTCGATGCGTGCGTGGAAACGGCGTGCGGGCGGTAGCGTTGCTGCGGGAACCGAGGCCAGCCGTTCCGCGCCGGCGGCGGGAAGGCATTCCACCCGCACCCGCCCGCCAGCCGCGGCGGCGAGCCGCTGCAGCGCGTCCCGCGTTTCCGCGCGCGACGGCTGGCGACTGCCTCCGTGCCAAAGCTGCGCCAGGGCGGCGACGCAGGTGGGTTTGCCAATCGCGTCCCACGACAGCCAGCAGCCGTAGCGTGCGCGGGTCAGCGCCACGTAGAGCACGCGCATGCGCTCGGCCAGTTCCTCCCGCTCGCCGGCATCGGCCGCGCCAGCGGGTGCGTCCTCGTCCTTGACGGTGCGCACCCATGCCTGGCGCAGTCCATCGGCATGCCATTCCACCACGCACGGCCGTTGGTCATGGCGGGCCGGGCCGAGCGCGGTGAACGGCAGGAACACGAGGTCGTATTCCAGTCCCTTGCTCGCGTGCACGGTGGCGATCTGCACGCGGTCGGCGTCCGATTCCAGCCGCAGCTGTTCTTCCTCATTGTGGTTGTCGGCAAGGGCGATGCGGCGTCGCAGCCATTCGACCAGTCCGGCGGCTCCTGGGACTTCCGCCGCCGCGCGCTGGAGCAGATCGGCCAGTTGCAGGTAGTTCGTCAGGCGTCGCTCGCCACCGGCGCTGTCGAGCAGGGTCCTTGCCTGCGTTTCGAACACCCGCTCGAACATGGCCAGCACGCCGTGCTGCTGCCACAGCCGGTGCAGGCCGTCGAGCCGCTCCAGTTCGGCCTGCCACAGCGACGCGCGTGCCGGATCGGTGAGTTCGGCCATGCGCGGCGCATCGAAGCCGAACAGGCGCGTGGCGAGCGCCGCGCGCAGGCGCGGCTCGTTGCGGCTCTCGAGGGCTTCGAGGAAGGCGCAGAGGTCGCGGGCTTCCTCGGTGCCGAACACGCTCTGCTGGCGGATGGTGGCACTGGCGATGCCGCGCGCGGCGAGGGCGTCCTGCATGATGCCCGCCTCCCGGTTGGTCGACACGAGCACCGCAATGTGGTGCGCCGCCAGCGGCTGGCGTCCGTCACGGCCACGCACGGTGGCCTCGCCCGCGGCACCCTTGCGGAGCAGGCGCAGGATGGCTTCGGCGCAGCCCGCGGCCAGCAGGGCGCAGCCGTCCTCCTTGGTCGCGCCTGCCTCGTCCGGCAGGTGCCAGGCAGTGAGGGGAACAAGCGGCCGACCGTCCACCTCGACGTCGTCGTCGGCCGCGCGACCGCCCGCCTGCACCGGATGGAACCGGATGCGCGGATCGACGAATGCCGCTTCCGGCGCGGCCTGCGCGAACACGGCTTCGATCGCGCCGAGCAGTGCGGGAGAGGAGCGGAAGTTGCGTTCCAGCCGGTGCACGCGGGCTCCCGCCGCGGCGGCCAGGTAGGCTTCGATGTCGCCGCCGCGGAAACGGTAGATGGCCTGCTTCGGATCGCCCACGAGGATCAGTGCGCCACCGTCGCCGGCGTCCTGCATGCTGCGGAAGATCGCGAACTGGCGCGCGTCGGTATCCTGGAACTCGTCCACCAGTACCAGTGGATGGCGCGCGTGGAGCGTGGCTGCCAGCTGCGGGCCGCGCACGGGATCCGCGACGGCCGCATGCACGCGCGCGACGAGGTCGTCGTAGCTCTGGCGCATGGCCGCCTGCTTGCGCCGTGCGAGTTCGTGCCGGACATGCCAGCGTGCCGTGGCCAACAGGGCTGGCCAGTGGTGCATTCGCGCCAGTCGCAACGACGCGTCGGCGGCAAGCCAGTCGTCGATGGCGGCAGGGAATGCAAGCTCGGGCAAGCGCCTGCCCTTCTTGTTGGTGCGGGAACGCAGCTTTCCGAGGGACAGGTAGTCGAGCGTGTCGCGCTCCGGCAGCTGGCCCGCACCAAGGCTGTCGCGGCAGCGTTCGATGCGGCGTTCGACCTGCTGCGGCTTGCACGATTGCTGGCTGAGGTCGCCCGCGCGGGCGTGCTCGAGCACGACGCCGATATCGTCCTCGCCGCTGCGCTGCCACGCGGCGAGCAGGCGCGCGGCAGCCTTCCGGCAGCCTTCCGCTGCCTCGCACAGCCTGGCCTCCGTGTCGGACGCTTTGCCGCTCGCCCTCGGCCAGACGGAAAGATCCGGATCGCCGAGGCGCGCCAGCACCCCCGCCAGTGACTTGGGCGAACCCAGGTGCTGCCGCAGCAGCTCGAAGGCATCGGCGCAGGCGGGATCGCTCGCGTGCGAGCGCCAGAAATCCGCGGCAACCTCGGCCAGCAGATCGTCGTCCGAGCCGACCAGCTCGCCCGCATCCAGCAGTTCGCCGGAATCGAACGCGTGTTCGCGCAGGACGCGCTGGCACCACGCGTGGATGGTGAGGATGACGGCCTCGTCCATGCTTTCGATGGCCAGACGCAGCCGCCGCGCCAGCCCGGACAGCGGCTCGCTTTCGGCGGCGCGTTGCAGCAGCGCCTGCGCGAACGCCGCCTCGCCGGTGGCGTCCGGATCCATCCCGCCGCTGCGCAACCATTGTTCGGCCAGGTCCGCGCAGCCGGCGAGGCGCTCGCGCAGGCGGTCCTTCAGTTCCTCGGTGGCGGCGCGCGTGAAGGTGACCACCAGGATGTCGCGCACCGACAGCTGCTGCTCGACGAGGGCGCGCAGGTAGAGGCCGGCGATGGTCCAGGTCTTGCCCGTGCCGGCACTGGCCTCGATCAGCTGCATTCCCTGCAGCGGCAACGTGGACGCCAGCTCGCTCATGCGGCGCCTGCCTGCACCAGCCCGGCAAGCGTTCCGAACACACGCATGGCCTGCTGCCGGAACCGGGCAGCCAGCTCGGCTTCGCCGAGCGGATCGCGGTCGCGGAAAGCGAGGGCGATCCATTGGTCCTTGGATTCGCTGTAGCCGCGCTCGTTCTCGTACTCGCCGCGCGCCGCTTTCAACGCGCCGGCATCGGTCTCTTCCGCATCGGGGTCGCGAGCGAGGAAAAGCGCGTGGCTCCACGCAGCGCGCGGGAAGAACGGGAGCGGCGCGGCCTGTCCTTCCTGCCAGCCCTGCAGCAGCGCCTCCAGTTCTTCACGGGCGTCGGCGGGTTCGATGGGAGGGAGGGTGACCACCTCCACCTCGCCATCGCTCCAGCCGATGCGCAGGCATCGCGGGTCCTCGGCGATGCCCGCCGTCCGGCGGTCGGGCCACGCACACAGCGCGAGGTGCTCGATCCATGGCTGCAGCCAGTTGTTGCCGTGCAGCCGCGAAGCGCTCCAGTGCAGCAGGCCTTCGCGCGATGGCCGCGGCAGCGCGCAATCGAGTTGCCATCCGCCGGGCAGCGCGAGTTCGAACGCGGCCGGCGCGAGCGGATGGCTGCGCGACACCCAGGCGGCGACGCGGGCAGCGACCGGTGCTGCACACTGCACGGCCGACTGCCATGCATCCCTTCCGGCAAGGCCAACCGGCAGCTGGAAGCGCACGCGCGCAGCGACATCGGGCTCACCCGGCAACGGGCTTCCGGTGGCAAGCGCGTGCCCGACCAGCGAGCGCGCCAGGCGCGAGCGGCCGAGGCCGTCCAGCACCAGCGCATCCTCGTCTTCGGCACAGGCGTCCATTTCGTCCACCTGCAGGTGCAGGGTGCCGCGCAGGAAAGCCTTCGAGGGGTTGCGCCAGAATTCGACGAGTTCCTGCAGGCCGAGGCGCCGCGCCGCGGCAGCCGGCCCCAGCGGGGCGCTCGCCGGCACGAACGGGCGGGCCAGCGCGGAGCGTCCGCTGCCGGCCGCGTGGTGCCATTCGTCGCGGTAGGTGAACACACCGTCGTGGCTGCCGTCGAAGCTGGTTCGTGCAAACGGCTGCAGCGGGTGCGCGACCACCAGCCCCGCCGCGTCGACAACGTAGTCACTGCGGACATTGCGCAGCAGTTCGCCGACCAGGGCGGACGGCTCGCGCCGCTTGCCCGTGCGCGCATCGCGGCCGACCCAGGACAGGTGCAGCGCATCGGCGGCGGAGGTCAGCACCTGCAGGAAAAGGTAGCGGTCATCGTCGCGTACGGAACGGTCGCCCCGTCGCCGCGCCTGGCGCAGCTCCTGCTCGAGGCGGTTGATGCCGTTGGCCGGCTCGCGTCGCGGGAAGGCCGCGTCATCCATCCCGAGCAGGGCGATCACGCGGAACGGAATGGTCCGCAACGGCACCATCCCGCAGAAGCTCACGCCGCCACTGAGGAAGCGCTGGCGCGGATCCGGCTCGGCCAGGCGTTCGTGGAGGAACTCGCGCACGCACTGCCAGTCGAGCGCTTCGTCGCAGCCTCCGGCCGCAGCGCCGTCCGCGAGCGACGCGAGGACACCCTGCACCCGCGCGCGGGCGCGGCGCTCGTCCTGGTCGGCGCCCGCATCCGGCAGCAGCGCATCGAACGCGTGCTGGTACAGCGACTGCCACGAGGCAGCCGTGCGCGGCGTGCGTTGGGCCGCCGCAAGCTGCTCCAGTTCGCGCAGCACCAGCAGTGCCTGGCCGAGTGCCGTGGCGGCGCTCCCTTCCACCGCCGGCACCGGCACGATGCCGGCCGACTCGGCGTCGTTGCCGGTGGCATAACCCAGCAGGAGGCGCTCGATGCCCTCGGCCCAGGTGAAGGCGCGGTAGTTGCCGGCGCCAAAGGCCACCCGCGTGCCGGCGTCCAGTCCCCAGCGCACGCCCGCCAGCTCGAACCAGTGGCCCAGCCGCTCCAGCGTGTCCGCATCGAGCCCGAGCCGGCGCATGACCGCCGGCACGGCCAGCAGGTCGAGGACGTCGGTCACTCCCCAGCGCGAGACCGGCAGTGACGACAGGGTGAGGAACAGGCGCGTGACGGGATGTTCGTCACCCGCCGCGAGGTCGGCCACCGTGTACGGGATGCGCCGGGCGTCACCGGCGGGAAGCGCGCCGAATACCGCGTCGATCACCGGCGAGTAGGCGGCGACGTCCGGCACCATCACGGCGATGTCGCGCGGCTTCAGCGTCGGATCGCGCTCGAACAGCGCCAGCAGCCGATCGTGCAGCACCTGCACCTCTCGCAGCGGCGAATGGCATTCGTGCGCGCGCAACGAGACGTCGCCGGGATCGAGGCGTTCGAGCCGTGCAGCCGGATCGGGCGCCTGCAGGTGCAGGATGTCGGACTGGATGCGGCCGAGCAGGGTCGTGAGCGCCGGCTCGCGCACGCACGCGACCTCGTCGGCCGGCTGCACCTCCTCGTAGGAGAAGACCTGCTCGAACAGCTCGCGACCGACCCGTCCCCATGACGCGAGCAGCGGTTGTGCCGGCTCCTCCAGCGGCGAGGCGCCGGCGCGCAGGCGCTCGCGGTGGGCGCGCTCGTCGCCCCAGTATTCGATGCAGGGCGTGGGCAGGTAGAAGTCCACATTGCAATGGCGGCCGAGGACGCCGAGCACGCGCAAGGCGTCGGGCGAGATGCCGAGGCAGCCGAACACCGCCAGCCGTTCGGGCAGGTTCACCGGCGCCTCGCTGCTGCCGGCGTATCGTGCGAGGAATGCGTCGATGAGGCCGGCGCGGTGTGGCTCGTCCGTGCTGCGGACG
>JAEZQS010000207.1 GCA_023412995.1 Pseudomonadota bacterium | reverse complement strand
CGCCTGGGCCGAGCGCCAGCGCGTGATGAAGGCGCCGAACCAGTCGGCGAACCGCTGCGGCGGGATGCCGCCGCCGTCGCCAGCCGTGGCGCCGGCAATGCGCAGCCAGGGCAGGGCGCGCTGCACGCGCGCCAGGGCCGCTGCATCGATCTCGCCGGCATTGCGTGCCGGGACGAGGTCGGGATCGGCAAGGCGCGCGGCGTCGGGCAAACCCTCGGCCAGGGTATCGGCGAGGTCCAGCAGGAGCTCCGCCTGCGACGGCGCGCGCATGCCGACCGAGAACGTCATGCACGGGCCCATCGCCACGCCGCGGTGCGGTACGCCCGGCGGCAGGTAGAGCAGGTCGCCCGGCTCCAGCGCCCAGCCGTCGGTGGGCGTGAACGCGCGCAGCAGCTTCAGCTCGACGTCGTTGCGCCAGTCGCGCGGCGCCGCGGGGTCGGTGCTGATCTCCCAGCGACGCTGGCCCAGCCCCTGCACCAGGAACACGTCGTACTGGTCGACGTGTGCGCCGACCGAGCCGCCATCGGCGGCATAACTCACCATCACGTCCTCGATCCGCCACGAGGGCAGGAACGCGAACGGCGCCAGCAGCGCCGCGACGTCGGCATCCCACTTGTCGACATCCTGCACCAGCAGCGACCAGTGGTCTGGCGGCAGCGCGGCGAAATCGGCGTCCGTGAAGGGGCCGCCACGCACCTGCCAGCGACTCGCGTCGCGCGCGCGCCGCGCCGGACGCTCGATCACCAGGCGCGCCAGCGCGAGCTCCTCGCAGGCCAGCCCGGCCAGGTCTTCCGGCTGCAGCGGCAGCTGCCAGTCGGGGAACGCGCCGCGCACCAGCAACGGCCGCTTCTGCCAATGGTCGCGAAGGAACCGCGCCGCCGGCATGCCCAGCACGAGCCCGCGGCGGGCGCGAACCTCGATCGGGGGAAAAGCCTGGGCGGAAGCGGTTCGCGGCACGGCGTCATTGTAGCGGTGGCGCCATGGCGCCGGGATTCGGGACCGGGATTCCCTTCGGCTTTCGGAACCGCGCACCCCCCGTGCGCGCGGGTCGCCGGCAGGCCGGGTCCGCGATTCAGGCCAGGCGCGCCAGCGCTTCGGCGTAACCGGTGTAGCCGGCCGGCGTGAGGTCGAGCAGGCGCTGCTTCGCCGCATCGGGCAGGTCGAGCGTGCCGACGAAGTGCTGCAGCGCCTCGCGCGTGATGCCGGCGCCGCGGGTCAGCGCCTTCAGCTGTTCATACGGCTCGGGCAGGCCATGCCGGCGCATCACGGTCTGCACCGCTTCGGCGAGCACTTCCCAGCTTGCGTCGAGGTCGGCGGCGAGGCGCGCGGGATTGGCCTGCAGCTTGCCCAGCCCGCGGGCGAGCGCGTCGAGCGCGACCAGGGTGTGGCCGAACGCCGTGCCGAGTGCGCGCAGGACGGTGGAGTCGGTCAGGTCGCGCTGCCAGCGGCTGATCGGCAGCTTCTCGCTGAAATGGCCGAACAGTGCGTTGGCGAGGCCGAGGTTCCCCTCGGCGTTCTCGAAGTCGATCGGGTTCACCTTGTGCGGCATGGTGGAGGAGCCGACTTCGCCCGCCTTCAGCTGCTGGCGGAAATACCCCAGCGAGATGTAGCCCCACACGTCGCGCGCGAAATCGATCAGCACCGTGTTGGCGCGGCGGATCGCGTCGCCGAGCTCCGCGATGCCGTCATGCGGTTCGATCTGCGTCGTCCACGGGTTGAAGGCAAGACCAAGGCTTTCGACGAAGCGTCGTGCGAACGCGGGCCAGTCCACTTCGGGGCAGGCGATCGCGTGCGCGTTGTAGTTGCCCACGGCGCCATTGATCTTGCCGCTGATCTCCACCGCCGCGATCTGGCGCCGCTGGCGCTCCAGGCGCGCGACGACGTTGGCGATTTCCTTGCCGAGCGTGGTAGGCGAAGCGGTCTGCCCGTGGGTGCGCGAGAGCATCGGCACGGCGGCGTGCGCCTGCGCCATGTCGCGCAGGCTGGCGAGGAGGCCATCCAGCGCCGGCAGCAGCACGCCCTCGCGCGCGTCGCGCAGCATCAGCGCGTAGGCCAGGTTGTTGATGTCCTCGCTGGTGCAGGCGAAATGCACGAACTCGCGTGCAGCCGTCAGCGCGGGATCGCCCTCCATGGCTTCCTTGATGAAATACTCCACCGCCTTGACGTCGTGGTTGGTGGTGGCCTCGATGTCCTTGATGCGCGCCGCATCGGCCTCGGAAAAACCCTCGACGAGGGCGAGCAGGCGGGCGCGCGCCGCGTCGGCGAAGGGCGCCACCTCCGGCAGGCCCGGCTCGTCCGCCAGCGCCAGCAGCCAGTGCACTTCCACCTGCACGCGGCGGTGCATCAAACCGTACTCGCTGAACACCGGCCGCAGCGGCGCCACCTTGCGCGCATAGCGGCCGTCCAGCGGCGAAAGGGCGAGCAGGGTCGAACTCATCGTCTTGCCTCCTTGGCAGGCGGTCGGTGCGGGCGCACCAGGATGGCCTTGGCGCGCGCGCCCTGCATCGTGCGCACGACGAGGTCGAAGCCGTCGAAGGCGAGGGTCTCACCTTCCGAAGGCAGGCGCTCGAGACGGTGGATGATCAACCCGCCCACCGAGTTGACGTCGGCGGGCGCATCGATGTCGCGCTCGAGCAGGCGCTCCAGGCGGTAGATCGGCATGCCGCCGGAAATGGTGAATTCGCCCCCGGGGCCCGCCCGCTGGGCGCTGCCGCCGGCGCGGGCGTACTCGTCCTCGATGTCGCCGACCAGCACTTCCAGGATGTCCTCGAGGGTGAAGAAGCCGACCACGCGCCCCGATTCCTCGGTGCCGAGCGCCAGGTGGGTGTGGCCGGCGCGGAAACGGCGCAGCACGTCGAGCACCGGGGTGTGCAGCGGCAGCAGGATGGGCGGGCGCAGCAGGCTGGCGATGTCGCCGGCGTCGCCGCCTTCGGCCATCGCGTACAGCAGGTCCTTCATGTGCAGCACGCCGCGCACCTCGTCGCCGCTGGCGTCGAACCAGGGATAGCGGCTGAAGCGCGTGCGACGGTACTCGGCGAGGATCTCCTCGCGGCCCTGGCCGTCGTGCAGCGAGGCGAGCTGGTCGCGCGTGCGCAGGAGATCCCCGACCACCAGTTCGGGAAGGTCCAGCGCGTGCTTCATCATCGAGTATTCCTCGCCCTCACGACCGGCCCGCTTGGCGTGGATGATGAGCTTGAGTTCCTCGCGCGAGTACCGGTGTTCCTCGCCGGCCAGCCCTTCGTGCAGGCCGAACGCGCGCAGCATGCGGTTGGCGCTGGCATTGAGCAGCCAGATCGCCGGGTACATCAGCCAGTAGAAGCCGTACAGCGGCGCCGCGGTCCACAGCGAAAGCTGTTCCGGGCGGCGGATGGCCATCGACTTCGGTGCCAGTTCGCCGAGCACGATGTGCAGGTAGGAGATGATCGTGAAGGCCACCACCACCGCCACCAGGCTGATCGTTTCCGCGCCCAGGCCGAGGCGGCTCAGGAGCGGATGCAGCAGGCCGGCGAATGCCGGCTCGCCGATCCAGCCGAGCGCGAGCGAGGCGAGGGTGATGCCGAGCTGGCAGGCCGACAGGTAGGCGTCCAGCCGTTCGTGCACGCTCACCAGCACGCGTCCGCGCCAGCCGTGGCTTGCCGCCAGGGTGGTCGCCTGCGTGTGGCGCAGCTTGACCAGCGCGAATTCGGCTGCGACGAAGAAACCGTTCAGCAGCACCAGCAGCAGGGCCGCGGCGACGTAGAGCAGGTTCTGCAGCATCGCGGGACGGTCGGGGAGGGTCGCGCATTCTAGCATCCGCGCCGGTGGCCCCCGCCGCGGCCGCTATAATTCCGCCCCCCGTTTCGAGCAGGTGACCCGATGAGCGAGTACCGCACCGAGCGCGACAGCATGGGCGAACTGCAGGTGCCCGCCGACGCGCTGTATGGCGCGCAGACCCAGCGCGCCGTGGACAATTTCCCGATCTCCGGCCTGCGCCTGCCGCGCGGGTTCATCCGCGCGCTCGGGCTCATCAAGTCCGCGGCGGCGCAGGCCAATGCCGACCTCGGCCACCTCGACCCCGGCAAGGCCGCGGCGATCCGCACGGCCGCGCAGCGCGTGGCGGAGGGCGAATTCGATGCCCAGTTTCCGATCGACGTGTTCCAGACCGGTTCCGGCACCTCGACCAACATGAATGCCAACGAGGTCATCGCGCACCTGTGCGAGGCGGCCGGAACGCACGTGCATCCCAACGATGACGTCAACAACGGCCAGTCCTCCAACGACGTCATCCCGACCGCGATCCAGGTGAGCGCGGCGCTGGCCACCAGCGAGCAGCTGCTGCCGGCGCTGCAGCACCTGCGCATGACCCTCGATGCGCGCGCGAAGGAACTGCGCGGCGTGGCGAAGACCGGCCGCACGCACCTGATGGATGCGATGCCGGTGACGTTCGGCCAGGAGCTCGGCGCCTGGAGCGCGCAGGTGCGCTCGTGCATCGAGCGGATCGAGGATGCCCTGGCGCGCCTGCGGCGCCTGCCGCAGGGCGGGACCGCCGTCGGCACCGGCATCAACGCCGATCCGAAGCTCGGTTTGGGCGTGTGCGCCGAACTGGCGAAGATGACCGGCGTGCGGTTCGAGTCGGCCGCCAACTACTTCGAGGGAATCAGCTCGCAGGACGCGGCGGTCGAACTGTCCGGCCAGCTGAAGACGCTGGCCTGCGCCCTGATGAAGATCGCCAACGACCTGCGCTGGATGAACTCCGGCCCGCTGGCAGGCCTCGGTGAAATCGAACTGCCGGCGTTGCAGCCGGGCTCCTCCATCATGCCGGGCAAGGTCAACCCGGTCATCCCCGAGGCGACCGCCATGGTGTGCGCGCAGGTGATCGGCAACGACGCCACCATCACCGTGGCGGGGCAAAGCGGCAACTTCCAGCTCAACGTCATGCTGCCGGTCATCGCGCTCAACCTGCTGCAATCCATCGAGCTGCTGGCGAACGCCTCGCGCCTGCTCGCCGACAAGGCCATTGCCGGCTTCACGGTGCGCCGTGACCGCATCCGCGAGGCGCTCGAGCGCAACCCCATTCTGGTGACGGCGCTGAATGCGGTGATCGGCTATGACAAGGGCGCGGCGACCGCCAAGCAGGCCTACAAGGAGGGCCGCCCGATCCTGGATGTCGCGCTCGAGACGACCGGCCTCTCGCGCGAGGAGCTCAAGACCCTGCTCGATCCTGCGACCCTCACCCGCGGCGGCATCCACGGCACCGGGGGTGGCGGCGGCTGACGTCCCGGCGACTGCCGGGGCCCGGCGCGTCGTGCCCTGGCGCCGTTGCCTGCAGCCATGCGGCGAACACCCAAAAAAAAGGGCCGCAGTGCGGCCCTTACACCGTGTGGCGGGAAGCGCGTCCGCTCAGGCGCTGGTCTCGATGCGGCGGCCGCGTGACCACACCGCGGCGGCCAGCAGGGCGAGGCCGGCGACGGCGCCGATCCAAAGGCCCGGCGTCGCGAGCAGCGCGTACACGTGCGCCGGATCGAACATCGCCATCACGTTGTCCTCGTCGAAGTGGAAGCGCAGGCCGCCTTCGCCGCCGAGCCAGCCGCCCGGCATGATGCTGAGCAGCAGGCGTGCGCCGATGTCCTTCAGTTCCGCCGCGCCGGTGAGGTGCGGCAGGTTGAGCATCGAGAACCAGCCGTTGAGGAAGATGGCGCCGACCGGCAGCATCACCGCCCACAGGAACGGCTTGCTGCGCACCCAGGCCGACCAGAACAGCAGCCAGCCGATGGTCGGCAGCGCCCACAGCGCGTCGACCGGGATGGTCAGCAGCAGGCGCAGGAACATGCCGACCGGATGGGCCGCCGCCACGGCCGGCAGGGCATTGAAGCCGTGCAGCGCCGCCCAGGCGACCGCCATCGCGAGGAACACGAGATAGGCGATGGTGGACACCACGAACGCGATCAGCGGCGCGAGGAACGCGGCGCACAGGGCCTTGGCGGCGACGGTGGCCGCATCGGTCACCGGCAGCGACTTCCAGAACAGCACGCTGCGGTCGCGGCGGTCGTCGTACAGCGCGCCAAGCAGGTAGAAGAACAGCACGAAGAAGAGCGCAATGCAGGTGACGAATCCGAACATCACCTGGGCGAGGTCGAGCGCGTTGCCTGCCTGGATGTAGTCCTCGGCGCTCATGTTGGCATGCAGCGAGCTGAGCGAGATGCCGATGTGCACGTCGGCGCGCTGGCCGAGCACCTCGGCGGTGAGGATGCCGGCGAGGGTCACGACGAGGATCACCGCGCAGGTCCAGACCGGCGTCCACAGGAATCCGCCACGGTGCTCCCAGTATTCGCGTTTCATCAGCAGGGGCAGGGTGTTCATGCGTAGGTTCCCTTCATGGTGGCGACGAACAGGTCGGCGATGCTGGGCTTGTGCAGCTCGCCGAGGGCCGCCAGGCGTTCGCGGTCGACGCCGTCGAACAGGAAGATGGACTTGCCGAAGACCTGGCGCTCGCTGATCGGGCGCAGCGCCCGGGCGGCGTCCGCCTTGTCCGGGTTCACCATCACCTCGGCGTAGCGCTGGGCGATCTCCTCCATGGTGGCGCCAAGCGCGATGCGGCCGTCGCGGATGAACAGGAGGTCGGTCAGGATGTGCTCGACTTCCTCCACCTGGTGGGTGGTGACCAGGATCGTCTTCTGCTCGTCGAAGTAGTCCGACAGCAGGCTTTCGTAGAACGCCTTGCGGTAGAGGATGTCCAGCCCCAGGGTCGGTTCGTCCAGCACCAGCAGGCGCGCATCGATGGCCATGACCAGCGCGAGGTGGAGCTGCACGATCATGCCCTTGGAGAGCTCGCGCACGCGCATGCCCGGCTGCACCTTGGTGCGTGCGAGGAAGGCTTCGCATTTCCCGCGCGAGAAGCGCGGATGCACGCCGGCGACGAATTCGATCGCCTCGCGCACGCGGATCCAGCGCGGCAGCACCGCCACGTCGGCGATGAAGCACACCTGCTCCATCAGTTGCGCACGCTGGCTGCGCGGGTCGAAGCCCAGTACGGACAGTTTGCCTTCGTAGTCGGTGAGCCCGAGGATGGCTTTCAGCGCGGTCGTCTTGCCGGCGCCGTTCGGCCCGATCAGGCCGACGATGCGGCCCGGTTCGATGTCGAAATCGACGGCGTCGAGTGCCTTGACGCTGCCGTAGCGCTTGGTCAGTCCGCGGGCGCGGATCACGGGTTGCAGGGTACTCATCGGCTTTCCTCGTGACGGGCGGCTTCCATCAGCTGCTTGAGGTTGAGGCCCAGGCGCGCCAGGCGCGCCGACAGTAGCGGCCATTCCTCGCGCAGGAAGCGCTCGCGTTCGGATTTGAGCAGCGCCTCGCGTGCTCCTTCGGTCACGTACATGCCCAGCCCCCGTCGCTTTTCCACCAGTTGTTCGTCGACCAGCTCCTGGTACGCCTTGGAGACGGTGATCGGGTTGATCTGGAAATCACCCGCCACCTGGCGCACGGAAGGGAGCGGATCGCCCTGCTTGAGGACGCCATCGAGGATCATCGCCACCACGCGGTCGCGCAGCTGGCGGTAGATCGGCGTCGAGTCGTTCCAGGCGATGCTCATCGACGTCATTCCTTGTTCACGCGGCGCAGGCTGCGGCCGAAGGAATAGTAGGGCATGTCGAAACCGCCCCCCTGCAGCAGGATGGCCGCCTGCGCGGAGTCGTCGCGCCAGTCGAGCGCGTCGTCGGCCGGCGCCGGATCGGCGCTGGCGACGGTGTCGCGCACGCGTCGCGCATGCACGGTCACGGTGGCGAGGGTCGGCACCACGGCCTCGGGGCGGACGACGATGGTGGGGAGCAGCGCCGGCGTCCCGGCGGCGGGGGCCATCTGCTG
>JAEZQS010000031.1 GCA_023412995.1 Pseudomonadota bacterium | reverse complement strand
GCCGGGGACGCGCCATGATCCTGCGCCGCACCGCCCTGGTCGCGCTGGTGCTGGCGCCGCTGCTGCTGCTGGCGATCGCGGTCGGCGGCGTGCTGTTCCTGCGCCAGGGCGGCCTGGCGCCCTACCGCGTGCCGCACGGCCCCGGCACGCCGGTGGCGGCCACGCCCGAGCGACTGGCCGAAGGCGAGTACCTGGCGCGCCTCGGCAATTGCCATGGCTGCCACACCACGCGCGGTGGCGTGCCGTTTGCGGGCGGCCGCGGCTTTGCAAGCGAGTGGGGGACGGTCTACAGCACCAACCTGACGCCCGATCCGGCGACGGGCCTCGGCGGCTGGTCGGTGGAGGAGTTCCGCCACGCCATGCGCCACGGTGTCAGTCGCCGCGGCGTGCTCTACCCGGCATTTCCGTATGCCCACTTCGCGCGCCTGTCCGATGCCGACCTCGACGCCCTCTACGCCTACCTGCAGCACCTGCCGCCGGTGCGCCAGGAGGCCACGCCGAACCGCCTCGACTTCCCCGCCAGCTGGCGTCCGGCGCTGGTGGCCTGGCGCATGCTCACCTACCGGCCGGTGGTGCCGCCTGCGCCGGCGGGACGTTCGCCGCAGTGGCAACGCGGGCGTTACCTCGTCGACGGCCTCGGGCATTGCGCCATGTGCCACAGCACGCATGGCGCGCTCGGCGCGTTGCCGCGCGCGCGCTGGCTCGGCGGCGGCGAGATCCCCGCCATCGGCTGGTATGCGCCGCCGCTGGATGGCCACGCCCTCGAGCGGTTCCCGACCGGGGACCTGGCGTGGTGGCTGCGCGCCGGCACCTCGCCCCAGGCCACCGCCTACGGCCCGATGGCCGAGGTCATCTACGGCAGCCTGCGTTACCTGCGGCCAGCCGACGCGCTGGCGATCGCGACGTACCTGAAATCCTTGCCGGAGCATCCTGATCGGGCACGCGAAGCGCGCCCGGCACCCGCCACACCGCCGCCCGGCAGCGCCGCGGCGCTCTACGAACGCCATTGCGCCGAATGCCACGGCAAGGACGGCCATGGCAGCGAGGTGGTTCCGCCGCTGGTCGACTCGGTCGCGGTGACCGCACCGCAGCCGCTGAATGCGGTGCGCATGATCCTTTACGGCGCGGTGGCGCCGACCACCGCGCTCAACCCGCGTCCGTACTCGATGCCGCCATTCGTGCAGCAGCTCGCGTCGGCCGACATCGCGCAGATCGCCAACTACATCCGCGGCTGGGGCGGGCATTCCTCGCGCCTGACCGCGAAGGACATCGATGCCATGCACGGCATCGTGATCGACTGACCGGCGCGATGAACCTGACGCTCCAGCCGGTTCTTGCCTTCATCCTGTTCCTGCCGGCGTTCGCGGTGCTGGGCGGGCTTTACCTCCTGTTCCCGCGGCGTCCACGCGGGAGCGCACGGCGGATCGCGGACGTGCTGGTGCTGCTCGCCACGGCCGCGTGCAGCCTGTGGGCAATGCGGCGCGGCTTCGCCGGCGCGCTCGAGGCAGGCGGCGCGATGTGGGCGCAGATCTTCGCCACCCTGGTGGCCTATGGCGTGTTCCTCGCCGCCCTCGGTGCCGCCGCCTTGGTGCGGGCACTCGTGTTGCGTGCGCGCGGGCGCTGAGCGTGGCTGGAGCGTGCACCCGGCGCGCGAGGTGAAACGCAGCCGACGGCCGGCGCAGCCGGTTCAGGAAACTTCCACGACGTGCAGCGTAGCGTGGGGAATGCCTCCGGCGCTGCGCCATGCGGCGCCGGCTCCACCCCCTGTCACGAGGAGAACGCCATCATGCTCAAGTGGGCCATCATCTTCGCCGTGCTTGCCGTCGTACTCGGCCTGCTCGGCTTCACCGGGATTGCCGGTGCCTTCATGGGCATCGCCAAGATCCTGTTCTGGCTGGCGGTGATCATCTTCGTGGTGCTGCTGGTGCTGGGCGTCACCGTCTTCAAGAAAGTGACGTAGGAGCAGGGGTTGGGGCTGGGGGCTGGGGAACAGCTCAAGAGCAGGTCCCAACTGCAGCCCCCATCCCGTCGCCCCCACTCCTTTCAACCCTGGATCGACTGGCCCCGCGTCCCTTGCCCCGGCGTCTTGTCCGGGGCCGGTGGAGCCGGCGGCAGCGAGACGGGTTCCGCGGCAATCGCCTTCCGGATTTCCGCGATGGCGCGGTCGAGCTGCGGGTCGGTGCCGGCGAGCTGCGCGGCGACATTTTCCTCGACCACGATGTCCGGGTCGACGCCATGGCCCTCGATCACGTACTGGCCGGCCGCACTCGCTGTGGCGAACTGCGGCACGAACACGTCTCCGCCATCGATCACCGGGCCCCAGCCGTTGATGCCCACCACGCCACCCCAGGTGCGCGTGCCGATCAGCGGCCCCAGCTTCGCCTGCTTGAACATGTAGGAGAAGATGTCGCCGTCCGAGGCCGTGGTGCCGTTGCAGAGCGCGGCCAGGTGGCCGAGGAAGGTCTGCTGCGGATAGGTGCCGACCAGTTCGCTGCCGCGGCCGTAACCGAGGCCCAGCAGCTGCCGCGACAGGCGCTCGATGATCATGGCCGACACGTTGCCGCCGCCGTTGTCGCGGACGTCGATCACCAGCCCCTGCTTGCGCAGTTGCGGGTAATACCACTTGATGAACTCGCGGATGCCGTCCGCGCCCATGTCGGGGATGTGCAGGTAGCCGATCGCGCCATCGCTGGCCTTGGCGACGTACTCGCGGTTGTGCTGCGTCCAGGCGTAGTAGTGCAGCGGCTGCTCGCTGTCGATCGGCTTCACCAGCACGGTGCGCGCGCCATCCCCGGCCGGCGTCGCGCTGACCGTCAGCTGCACCAGCTGCCCCGGCGCGATGCGCAGCAGCCGGTACGGGTTCTCGCGGGCAGTGAGCGGGCGGCCATTGATCGCCAGCACGTAGTCGCCTTCCCTGACGCCGACGCCGAGTTCCGTCAACGGCGAGCGGTAGCGCTCCTCGCTGTTCTGACCCGGCAGGATGCGATCGATGCGGTAGCGCCCGCTGGCCTCGTCGAGGGCAAAGGTGGCGCCGAGCAGCCCGACGTGCGGCTTGTCCGGCAGGCCGAGATCGCCGCCGCCCACATAGGCATGGCCCACGTTGAGCTCGCCCACCATCTGCCCGAGCAGGTAATTGAGGTCGCTGCGGTCCCCCACCCACGCCAGCATCGGTTCGTACTTCTGGCGCAGGGCCTGCCAATCGTAGCCGTGCATGTTGGTGACGTAGAAGTGGTCGCGGTAGCGGCGCCACACCTCGCGGAAGACCTCGGCGTACTCGGCCTTCGGATCGACCGGCGCGAACAGGCCGTCGGTCTTGACCTCCTTCGCCTCCGGCTTGTCGTCGCCGAGGTCGATGCGCTTGTAGCCCTTGCCCTTGCGCACCAGCACGGTCTCGCCGTCGGCAGCGAGCGCGATGTCGTCGACGCCCTCGAACACATCCTTCGACTTGCGTTCCTTGAACGACCAGCTCTTGAGCTTCGCCTCGAATCCGCCATCCCGGCCGTAGTAGGGCGCATCGCTCGCGACGGTGAGGATGGCCTTGCCGGTGACGGCGAGCCAGCGCAGGTTGTCCGGTTCGATCGGTGCGCGGGCGACGCGTTCGCCGATGCCGTTGAAATCGATGCGGTCGTCGATGTCGGCGGGTGATTTCGGCTTGTCGCCTTCCTTGTCCTTGCCGGCCTTGTCCTTTGATGCGTCCTCCTCGTCGCTGGCGCTGTCGTTGCGCGGGGCGAACGGGTTGTCGAGGCCGGGACGCAGCGCGATCGCGAACACGCCGGTGTCGCGGTTGGCGGCGAAGTTCCACTCGATGTTGGACAGCTGCGGCGCCCACTCGCGGTCGCCGAGGAAGTAGAGGTACTTGCCGTCGGGCGAGAAGGCCGGCTGGAACGCGTTGAAACGCGGATCGCCGAGGCGCTGGCTCTTGCCGGCGGTCAGGTCGTGCACGAACAGGCCCGGCTGCAGCGTGTCGGCGTCGGTCAGGCTGTAGGCGAGGTAGCGCCCGCCCGGCGACCAGGCGTAATCGCGGTTGGAGATGCCGGGGTCGTCCGCCACCACCGGCGCCGGTCCACCGCTGGCGGAAACGATGTGCAGGCGGCTCTCGCTGTCGACGAACGCGATCCGCGCGCCATCGGGCGACCAGCGCGGCGCGTAAAGGCGGCCCATCGTTTCGCGGGTGAGCTGGCGCGCATCGGTACCGTCGGCGGCACGCGTCCAGATCGCCTCCTCGCCGCTTTCGTCGGAGACGTAGGCGACGCGGCGGCCGTCACGCGACCACGCCGCCTCGCGCTCGTGCGCGCCCGGCGTGTGGGTGAGGTCGAGGGTGATGCCGTGTTGCAGCGGCACGCTGAACACCTCGCCGCGCGCGGTGAAAAGCGCGCGTTTGCCGTTGGCGCTGAGGGCGAAGTCCTCGATGTCCTCGCCGACGGCACGCTCGGACGGGCGCGCCAGCACCAGGTCGCTCGGCACGGTGATCTCGAGCGGCTGGTCCTTGCCGGCCTTCGTGTCGTAGACGTGCAGCACGCCGTCTACTTCGTACACCAGGCGCCCGCTCGAATCGCCGCTCGCCCAGCGCGCATCCGCGCCCTCGTAATGGGTCAGCTGCGTGGTCTTGCCGCCGGCGGTGTCGTAGCGGTAGAGGTTGAGGTGCGCGCCGCGGTCGGCGACGAAGTAGACCGCATCGCCGATCCAGACCGCATCGCGGTCGGTGTTGGGGTCGTTGGTGATGTTGGTGGCCGACTTCGCCGCGAAGTCGTAGATGTACAGATCCTGCGCCCAGCCGCCGACGTAGCGGTTCCAGGTACGGAAATCGCGGTATTTGGGCGAATAGACGATCTTGGTGCCGTCGGGCGAATAGCGCCCGCTGCCGGCGGTCGGCATCGGCAATGCCGTGGGCGTGCCGCCGTCGGCATCGACGGTGAACAGGCGCGGGTTCGATTCGTTGATGGATTCGCGCCAGGAGCGGAACAGCACGGACTGGCCATCGGGCGTCCAGCCCTGCACCTGGTTGTCGAATCCCCAGCGCTGCGGCAGCGGGCCCATGGCCGGGTAGAACGTCAGCTGCACCGGTTCACCGCCGGCGGCGGGCACCACGTGCACCTGGTCGTCGCCGCCGTATTCGGCCGTGAAGGCGATGCGCGAGCAGTCCGGCGAGAACCGCGCGGCCTGCTCGAGTCCGGGGCCGGCCGTCAGTCGGGTGGCGGTGCCGCCCTGCACCGGGGCGGTCCACAGGTCGCCGGCATAGGTGAACACCACGCGGTCGCCGCAGATGTCGGGGAATCGCAGCAAGCGGGTGGCCGCGTTGGCCGCAGGGCTGGCGACGAAGGCGGCAACGGCCAGCAGGGGCACGACGCGACGCAGGGACATGGCGACTCCTGAACGGGTACGACAAGACGCCCCTTGTGGCACGCACGCCGGGCGGGTGCGTGCGCCGAAAGTCATGGGGGGGCGGGGATTCGGGATTGGGGAGCCGGGATTCAAAAGCTCGTGCCCCGCGCAGGCGGACGCCATCGGTGCGCGGTCGAGGGAGGCGTCAGTAGGCGAACTCGCGGAAGACGCGATCGATGTTTCCCTGCCACTCGCCGTGGAAAAGCTCCAGCTTGCGGTCCGCCGGGGTCTGGCCCGATTCGACGATCTGCACCAGCGCATCGAGGAACATGCGCTCGTCGATCCCGGCCGGGCTCAGGCGCGCGCGGCGGGCCAGGCCGGCGGCGGCGATCTCCAGCGCGCGCGCGGCAAGGTCGTGCACCGTGCCCTGGCGGAACGGCAGCTTGAGGGCGTGTCGCGGCACGCCGTCGCGCAGGGCGTGGCGCTCCGCGCGGGTGAAGTCCTTCACCAGGTCCCACGCCGCGTCGAGCGCGGTGTCGTCGTACAGCAGGCCGACCCAGAACGCCGGCAGCGCGCACAGGCGGTTCCACGGCCCGCCATCGGCGCCGCGCATCTCGATGTACTTCTTGAGGCGCACTTCCGGGAACGCGGTGGTGGTGTGGTCGGCCCAGTCGCGCAGCGTCGGCAACGCGCCCGGGAGGTCGTCCAGGCGGCCGGCGAGGAAGTCGCGGAAGGAACGCCCGGCAAGGTCGACGTAACGCCCGTCGCGATAGCTGAAGTACATCGGCACGTCGAGCAGGTAGTCGACGTAGCGTTCGTAGCCGAAGCCGTCCTCGAACACGAAGTCGAGCATGCCGGTGCGGTCGGCGTCGGTGTCGGTCCAGATGTGCGAGCGGTAGCTCTGGTAGCCGTTGGGCTGGCCCTCGGTGAAGGGCGAATCGGCGAACAGCGCCGTCGCGACCGGCTGCAGCGCGAGGCCGACGCGGAACTTCTTCACCATGTCCGCTTCGCTGGCGTAGTCCAGGTTCACCTGCACCGTGCAGGTGCGCGTCATCATGTCGAGTCCGAGCGAGCCGACCAGCGGCATGTAGCGGCGCATGATCGCGTAGCGGCCCTTGGGCATCCACGGCATGTCCTGGCGCCGCCACTTGGGCTGGAAGCCCATGCCGAGGAAGCCGAGCCCGATCTCGTCCGCGACCTGCTTGACCTCCTTGAGGTGCACGGCGACTTCGCAGCAGGTCTGGTGGATGGTTTCGAGCGGCGCGCCGGAGAGTTCGAGCTGGCCGGCGGGTTCCAGCGTGATCGAGGCGCCCTCGCGTGCGAGCGCGATCAGCCGGCCCTCTTCCTCGATCCGCTCCCAGCCGAAGCGCGTCATCCCTTCCAGCAGGACGCCGATGCCCTGCGGGCCATCCCAGGTCGGCGGGCGCAGGTCGTCGAGGCGGAAGCCGAACTTCTCGTGTTCGGTGCCGATGCGCCAGGCCGCCGGCGGCTTTTCGCCGCTGACGACGTACTCCACCAGTTCGGCGCGGCGGGAGATCGGGGTTTCGCTGACGGCGGAAGGTCCGGACACGGGGCAGCCTCGCGGGAGAGGCAGCACTATGGGGCCGCCACCCCGCAGGGGGAAGGGCCACCCGCGCGGCAATCAGGCGACCGGACGCTCCTGCAGCCAGCCGGCGAGCAGCGCGCGCGCCTCGTCCAGTCCCGTCTTCGCGGTGGAGGAGAAAAGCTGCGCGCCCGCGCCGGGAAAATCCACCTCCAGCCGCTTGCGCACCGCCGCCAGCGTGCGCAGGCCCTCGCTGCGCGACAGCTTGTCGGACTTGGTCAGGAGGCAGTGGCAGCGGCGGCCGCTGGCGGCGCCGAACGCCAGCATGTCGCAGTCGAACTCGCGCAGGGGATGGCGCGAGTCCATCACCAGCACGAGGCCCGTCAGCGAGGCGCGCGTGCGCAGGTAGGTGTCGAGCACGCCGCGCCAGTGCGCCCGCATGGCCTCGGGCACCTTGGCGTAGCCGTAACCGGGCAGGTCGATCAGCCGGCGCGCGTCGTCCAGCGGGAACACGTTGATCATCTGCGTGCGGCCGGGCGTGCGCGACGTGCGCGCGAGCCCGTGCTGGCCGCAGATCGCATTGAGCGCGCTCGACTTGCCGGCATTGGAGCGGCCGGCAAAGGCGACTTCCGCGCCGCGGTCCGCGGGCAGCTGGTCGAGGCGGTTGGCGCTGGTGAGGAAGCGCGCCTGGCGGAACGGGTTGGCTGGCATCGCGGCAGGTGTCGGTGGCGGTTTGACCGTCCCGGGGGTCGCGGCGATAATTCCGCGATTGTCCATCGGGCCGGCGGCATGCGGTCCCGCCAGCAGCATCCAGTCGGTCCCACGGGTTTTGGAGTGAGTGTATGAGCTTTCGGCGCGCCTTGGTCCTGACCCCGCTCGTGCTTGCGATGCTGGCCGCGGTACCGGCATTGGCGCAGACGGCGACGGAACCGCAGGCCGATCC
>JAEZQS010000021.1 GCA_023412995.1 Pseudomonadota bacterium | reverse complement strand
CCGCTGCGCAGCGGAGGACGGCGCGTCGCAGTGGTATCAGGCGCCGCCGCCGGGACGCCGCTGCGCAGCGGAGGACGGCGCGTCGCAGTGGTATCAGGCGCCGCCGCCGGGACGCCGCTCGTCTTCCTTCGGCCGCTTCTCGTCCGGATACTGGCGCTTGTACTTGCGCGCGTCCTTGAGCAGCTGCGCCGGGTCTTCGGGGAAGTAGTCGCCGTCGATGCGCACCAGCGAATCCCCCTCGAAGTAGAGCGTGAGGTCACGCGTCTCCATGTCGCCGCGGCCGCGGCGCATGCTCGAGATGTAGTCCCAGCGATCCTGGTCGAACGGACTGATCACCGAAGGCGAACCCATCACCAGCAGCACCTGGCGCTTGCTCATGCCCGGGCTCAGTGACTCGACGGTGGCCTTGTCGAACAGGTTGCCCTGCTGGGTATCGAGCTTGTACAGCACGTCGCAGCCGGCAAGCGGCGCGAGCAGCAGCGCGAAGGTGGGGAGGGAGATCCAGCGAAGGCGCATGCGCAAGGGGTCCGGGAGGTTCGTCGGGTCTGCGATGATACACTAGGGCACTGAAGCAAAAGGCGAATCGTGGCCGGGGAGGGCCGCGCTGGAGATGAGCCAGGAGATCAGCATGGAATCGACCGAACTGCGCAAGGCCGGCCTCAAGGTCACCCATCCGCGCATGCGCATCCTGGAAATCCTCGATAGCGACAGCGGCCGCCACTTCACCGCCGAGGACATCTACCGCGAACTGCTGGGCCGCAACGACGACATCGGCCTCGCCACCGTGTACCGGGTACTGACCCAGTTCGAAGCCGCCGGCATGGTGCTCAAGCACAACTTCGAGGGTGGCCAGGCAGTGTACGAACTCGACCGCGGCAAGCACCACGACCACATGGTGGACATCGAAACCGGCAAGGTGATCGAGTTCTCCAGCGAGGAGATCGAGCGCCTCCAGCACGCCATCGCCCAGCGCCACGGCTACGTCATCGAGGACCACAGCCTGGTGCTGTACGTGCGCCGGAAGCAGGGACTGGGGAATAGGGAATAGGGAATCGGAGAGCGGGGCGGTTGCCGGAGCGGCTTTCAACCATTCCCCATTCCCTATTCCCCATTCCCGGCTTTCGAAAGCATCTGCCGCGCGTGCGCGAGCGTTTCGCGGGTGATCTCGATGCCGCCGAGCATGCGGGCGATCTCGCCGGTGCGTTCCTTTCCGGCAAGGGATTCGATTGCGGTGTCGGTGCGGCCGGCGCCGGTCTCCTTGCTGACGCGCAGGTGGTGGTGGGCCTGGGCCGCGACCTGCGGCAGGTGGGTGACGCACAGCACCTGGCGGCTGCCGCCGAGGGCACGCAGCTTCTGCCCGACCACTTCGGCCACCGCGCCGCCGATGCCGGCGTCCACCTCGTCGAACACCATCGTGTCGGTCGCATCGAGCCCGAGCGCCGCCACCTCGATGGCGAGGCTGATGCGCGAGAGCTCGCCGCCGGAAGCGACCTTGCGCAGGGGCCGCGGCGGCTGTCCCGGGTTGGCGCTGACCAGGAATTCGCAGCGTTCGTTGCCCTGCGCATCCGGTTCGTCCGCCGGCAGCGGCTCCAGCGCCACCTCGAAGCGCCCGCCGGGCATGCCGAGCTCGGCCATCATCGCGTCCACCGCCGCACCGAGGCGGCCTGCCGCGTCCGTGCGCCTTGCCGACAGGACCGCCGCCGCCGCCGCGTGCGCGCGTTCGACTTGCGCCACCTGGCCGCGCAGCGCATCCATCCGCGCGCCCGCGCCGTGTAGCGACTCCAGCTCGGTCCGCAGGCCCGCCGCGTGCGCCGGCAGGTCGGGGATGCGCACGCGGTGCTTGCGTGCCAGTTCGTGCAGGCGCGCCAGTTGCGCTTCGGCTTCCTCCAGCCGGGCGGGATCGAGGTCGAGCAGCGAGGCATGCCGCGCCAGCGCATCGGTCGCTTCGACCAACTGGATGCGCGCGGCCTCCACCAGTTCGGCAACCGGGCGCAGGCGCTCGTCGAGCGGCGCCAGTCGTTCGAGTTCGGCCGCGGTGCGCGCGAGCTGGCGCAGCAGGGCGAAGTCGCTGTCGCCATCGAGGCGGTCGGCCAGCGCTGCCGTCCCTTCGAGAAGCTGGCCGGCGTGGGCGAGGCGCCGGTGATGTTCCTCCAGCGCGGCGAAATCCTCGGCCGACAGCACGTCGCGGTCCAGTTCCTCCACCTGGTGCTGCAGCCACGCGATCCGTTCGGCCGGGTCGGCATGGCCGGACAGCGCCTCGAGTTCGTCCCGCAGCACGCGCCATTCGCGCGCGAGCCGCGCCACCGTGGCGAGCTCACCGGCATGCCCGCCCCATGCGTCCAGCAGCGCCAGCTGCCCGCTGCGTTCGAGCAGCGCCTGGTGCTCGTGCTGGCCGTGGATGGCGACCAGGCCCGAGGCGAGCGAGCGCAGCTGCGCCAGCGTCACCGGGCGGCCGTTGATCCAGGCGCGCGAGCTGCCTTCGCTGCGGATCACGCGGCGCAGCTGGCAGGCACCGTCCTCGTCGAGCGCCTCGCTTTCGAGCCATTCGCGCAGGTCGGCGCGCGCGGAGAGATCGAAGCTGGCTGCGAGCTCGGCGCGCTCGCAGCCGTGCCGCACCATGCCGGCATCGGCGCGCGCGCCGGCAAGCAGCAACAGCGCGTCCACCAGCAGCGACTTGCCCGCGCCGGTCTCGCCGGTGACCGCGGTCATGCCGGGGCCGAATGCGATGTCGGCTTCGCCGACGATCGCGAGGTCCCTCACGTATAGGCTTTCCAGCATCGGCGATGGCCGCCCCGGTGCAAACGGCGGCACGCTAGCACGCGCCTCCGCGCCGGCCAAGACGTTGGGCGCGGTGCCGCCACGCGGCCGGTGGAACCGGCCTTCCCGCGTTGAAGCGGGCGCGCGGCGCCCCCATTGATCGACCGGCAGGCGCTTGCTAGCTTGCGCGCAAGGACGGCGCCCGACGCCCACCGGAAACGCATGAACGCCTCCGCCCACCATCCCCTCGATGCGCGCGCGCGCCAGCTGCTGCGCACCCTGATCTCCCGCTACATCGCGGAAGGACAGCCCGTGGGTTCGCGTACCCTGGCGCGCGCCTCGGGGCTCGACGTCAGCCCGGCGACCATCCGCAACATCCTGTCCGACCTCGAGGACTTCGGCCTCGTGGCGGCACCGCACACCTCGGCGGGCCGCGTGCCGACCGCGCAGGGCTACCGCCTGTTCGTCGACAGCCTGCTGGAGACGCGTCCGCTCGACGAGCAGGAGCTGGACCAGCTGCAGCGGGACCTGCCGACCGGCGCCACCACGCCGGACCTGCTCGGCAGCGCAAGTGCCCTGCTGTCGGAAATGACCCGCTTCGTCGGCGTGGTGAGCGTTCCGCGCCGCGACGAATTCCCGTTCCGCCACATCGATTTCGTGCAGCTCGACGGCAGCCGCGTGCTGGTGATCCTCGTCTTCACCGACGGCCAGGTGCAGAACCGCGTGGTGGCGACGCAGCGCACGTATGCGCCGGGCGAGCTGGAACAGGCGGCCAACTACCTCAACGCCCATTTCGGCGGCATGCGCCTGGACGACATCCGCGAGCGCTTGCTGCGCGAAATGCGCGAGGAAGGCCTGCGCCTCAACCACCTCCTCGCGGCGACGATGGAAGTGGCGCAGGAGGCGTTCGGCGAGCGCGGCGACAGCGACGTGCTGGTGGCCGGCCAGACCAACCTCATGGGGCTGCAGGACGGCTCCGGAGTGGACCGCCTGCGCGAACTGTTCGAAGCGTTCCAGAGCAAGCGCGACCTGCTGCAGCTGCTGGAACGCTGTGCACGGGCGCCGGGCGTGCGCCTGTTCATTGGCGAGGAGTCGGGTTTCGCGGCCCTCGACCGCTGGAGCCTGGTGACCGCGCCCTACGGCGTCGGCAACCGCGTGCTGGGCGTGCTGGGCGTAGTGGGGCCGACCCGCATGGCCTACGAGCGGGTGATCCCGGTGGTGCAGGCGACGGCGCAGATCATCTCCGGCGCCTTGAAGCGCGCGCAGCCGGCCTCATAAGACGCAGGGCGGCAGCCGGCCGCGGCGTCGCCCGTGCGACCGCCGCAGTGGCCGGTCGTGCCACCCATGACGGCGCCACCCGCGGGTGATCGCCACGGTCCACGAGTGGAGGAAGCATGGAAAATACCGATCCCATGGCGGCGGGACCCGCCGCGTCGCCGGCTGGCGCGGCCGGCACGGCGCCCCCGCACGCCACAGCGCCGGCGGGCCCCGGCAACGAGGAGCTGGCGCG
>JAEZQS010000171.1 GCA_023412995.1 Pseudomonadota bacterium | reverse complement strand
CGCGCGGACAGGGCCACCTCGATCGCGCCGATGCGCTGTACCGCAAGGCGCAGCCGGTGCTGGAGCAGCTGTATCCCGACGGGGGACCGCACCTGGCGGTCATCCTCAACAACCGCGCGCGCCTGGCCTGGGTGCGCGGCGACCGCGAAGGCGCGATCGCGCTGCAGAAGCAGGCGGTCGAGATGCACCGTCGCTCGTTCACCGGTGACCACGTGATGGTGCTGGTGCCGATGACCAACCTGGCGCGCCAGGCGCTGGAAACCGGCAAGCTGGAACTGGCCGAGGAATGGGGCGCGAAGGCGGCGGCGATGGCCGACCGCCTGTATCCCGAGCGCAGCCACCACTACCACGTGAACGCCCTCGCCACGCTCGCCGGCATCCGCCTGGCACAGGGCCGGGTGGCGGAGGCGGCAGGCCTGCTGCAGCGCGCGCGCCGCCTGCTTGCCGGCCTCGAAAGCGCGCCGTCCTCCACCCGCGACTATGTCGGCACCCTCGTCGCCCGCACCTGCGCCAACGCGGCGGCGGCGGCCGCGCCGCCCTGCACGGGGAACGGCTGACGGCACCGGCTGTCCCGTCGGCCAACACTGCCATCGGCCCGGCTCGCAGCACGCACCCGCCTACCGTCCGCCCTCCCAACCCGTCGCGGCGCGTTCCGGCCGGCTGCCCGGGTAGGGCTGGTTGCCGGTCGCGTTGCCTGCGGCCAGCTGCTGCGCGCGGTCCCACGCCTCCATGCCGCCGCGGTACCAGTACACCTGGCGATAGCCGAGGTGGATGGCCCGCAGCGCCGCGTTGTAGGACATCCAGCAGTGCGGCCCCTGGCAGTAGAACACCATCGGGCGGGACGGCTTGCCTTGCGTGACCTGCTGCAGGTAGCGGCCGAATTCCTGCTGGGTGGCATCCTCGAACGTGCCCGGCTGCGAGGCGAGCGCGGCCTGCTGCGCGCCCGGCAGCATCGGGCCGGGTCCCAGCACGTGGAAGACCAGCAGGCCGCCTGCACCGGCTTGCTGGTACAGCGCCAGCAGGCGATCGGTGGTGATCAGCTGTCCGCCCGGAATGCTGGTGGGGGTCGGCCCGTGCAGGTTGGTCTGCAGGCCAGGCTGGGGCGGGATGCCGAAGTCCTGCATTTCGGCCTGCAGCAATGCCTGCATCGGATTGGCGCCGGCGGGACCGGCGCCGGACGGGAACGAGGCGGCTGCGGGGCCAGCCGGGAACGCGTTGACCGGTGCCGGGGCGAATCCGTTCGGCGCCGGTGCGCTGGCGCCGGGGTTGGAGGGATACCCGCCCGACGGGGGAAAGGCGTTGGCCCCTGCCGCCGGCCAGCCATTGCCGCCGGGTGCGGGCGCACTGCCGGCGTTCGGCGCCGGGGCCTGGCCCCAGGCGGCGTTTGCCGGCGGCGGCGCCTCGTAGCCGCCGGTGGCGGGAGGCGGCTGGTCGAAACCCTGCTGCGCAGCCGCCGGTGCGGCGAGGCTGCCGAGCAGGATGAGGCAGGCCAGGCGGGAACCGCGTGGGCTGATGCGGGGGGCAGGGTGCTGGGACATGGGCAACTCCGTCGAAGGTTTGCCGGCAAGCGGCAGCGAACCGGTGGTCCGCTGCAGGCAAAGGCGCCAAGCCGCGCCAAACCGGCTCACGCCCCCGTGAATTCGCCGCACGACGCGCGTGAGCCGGTCCGGGGCGATATGGCGCATGCAGCAGGCAAGGGCATCCGGCCCGCCATCAGCCACAGGGGTCACCATGAAACCAGTGCGGAGTGCGACCGTCCTCGTTCTCTTCCTCCTCCTCACGGCATGCCAGGCCAGCGACGCCGGCAACGGGGCAACGATTGCCGCAGCCGCCCCTCCCGCCACGCCGTCGGCCGCGCCGGGCCGCGCTGCGGCGCCGGCGACCGGCGCCATCATCGAAGAATACGCCCACGGCATCTTCTTCGACGCGCGGCAGCTGGCGCAGGAGCGCCGCCGCGTGGCCGAATCATCGCGTCCCTCGGCGGCGGCGCTCGAGCGGGTCGCGGTGATGGATGCGGCGGGCTCGGCCCAGTCGGAGCCGGCCGCGACCATCGAGGTGCCCAGAGGCTGGAACAGCCGCGGCGGCGTGCAATGGGAACGTTCCGTCGAATGCATCGGCAACACCTGGGGACTGCACTGGAGTGCGACCTCACCGGACGGTCTGCATGCGGTGGCGCTGCTGCCGCGCCTTTCCTGGCAGGTCGCGTCGGCCGGCGTGGTGGCGATGAACCCGTGCCCGGCGGCGCCAATGGCGAGTGCGCGCGAATACGTCGATTCCGTGCTGCGCAACGCGCGTCCCGATGCGCGCGTGATCGCCTGGCGCGAGCGCCCGGACATCGTGGCGGCGGCCGCCGCGGCCTCGCGTGCGGCGGGCATGGCGAACCTGCGCCACGAAGCCGGCGAACTGCTGATCGGCTACCGCCTCGGCGGACAGGAAATGCGCGAGACCCTGGTCGCCAGCGTGACCTTCTCGGAGTTGCAGGGTTCGGTGCAGGCGACCGCCGACACGCTCTTCGCTATGCGCGCGCCCGACGGCCTGCTCGACTTCGCGCTGGCCGACCGCATCCGAGCGTCCCTGCGCACCGAGCGCGCCTGGGGCGAGCGGATGCTGGCGTGGTCGCGCCAGCACGTCGAACAGGTGAACCAGCGCCAGGTCGCCTCGATCCAGGCGTGGCACCAGCGCCGCATGAACGAGATCACCACGGCGGGCATCCTCGCGCGCGGGCGCATCCGCCAGGAAACCATGGCCGACATCGCGCGCATCAACAGCGAGATCGTCGCCAGCCGCTCGGCCAGCGACGAGCGCAACCACGCGCGCTTCATCGATGCCGTGCAGGAAGTGCAGCCATGGCGCGATCCCTCCTCGGGCCAGCAGGTGGACCTGTCGATCCATTACGCCAATGCGTGGCAGCTCGCCGACGGCCGCCAGTTCCTCACCAACGACGCGAACTTCGATCCCGCGCGCGACCTCGGGCTGGCCGCGCACCGGCTGGAGCCGGTGCGATGAGCGCCTGGATGCTGGGAAGCGTGCTGGCGCTCGTGATGCAGGCCGGCACCGCCGCGCCAGCACCGGTGGACGAACGCACGCTGGCCTCGATCGCGACCAGCTGCCCGCTCTTCCAGGACGGATTCGAGCCGGCGGCGGCGCCGCTCGACTGGGAGACGCAGGGCGGCTACCGCATCCACGTCGATCGCCACACCGTCAGCGTCACCGATCCGATCGCGCTGAACCGCATCGAATGGTGGGGCGATCCGCACGAGAACCTCAACGGCAAGCACATCAAGGACTGGGGAGGCGAGCCGGAATGGGACGGCTCGCGCCGCACCCTGCTGCTGGGCGACGGCACCAGGCTCACCGCTTCCGCACCCGGTGCGCAGGACGTGATGGTGCGCATCGCGATCTACGACGGCGCGCGCCACGTCGAAGTGGACACCTGCAGCAACCGCATCCTGCACCAAGGCGACGACCCGTTCGAAACCCAGCAACGCGAAGCCGCCGAATACGACGGCGAAACCGCCCTGTTCGAGACCAACGCCACCACCGGCATCGCCACCGAAACCAACGTGTACAACGAGGACGCCTCCTTCCAGCGCATCGAGTTCGACTGGCCCCTCGGCAGCACCGGCGGCCATGCAAACCCCAACCAGGTGAACGACTACTACGACGACCCCCGCCTCGGGCATACATGACCGCCCGAAAGCCGGCTGTCGCAGGAGCGCCGCAAGTCGATCGCGAACGCCAACAACGCCGCCGTCGTAGGAGCGCTGCAAGCGCGACCGCGGGGTGGCTGGTCGCGACGCCAAATCGGATTCCCGTCGCGTGTGCGGGTTCGCGGTCGCGGCTTCGCCGCTCCTACGAAAAGCGTTTTCCCCGCGCAGACGCTCAGCGGCGGGGGAGGGCGCGGTGGCCGATGTCGCGGCGGTGGAAGGCGCCCTCGAAGCGGATGGCGCGGACGGCGGCGTAGGCGTGTTCGCGGGCGGCGGCCAGGTCGGTGCCGAGGGCGCAGACGCAGAGGACGCGGCCGCCGGAGGTGACGTTACGGCCGTCGGCGTCGCGGGCGGTGCCGGCATGGAACACCTTCACGTCGTCGCCGGCTGCGGCGTCGAGCCCTTCGATCACGTCACCCGTGCGCGGCCGCGACGGGTAGCCGCCGGCGGCGACCACCACGCCGATGGCGGAACGCGGATCCCACGCCACCGGATGCCGGTCCAGCACCCCGTCGAGCGCGTCCTCGACGTGGTCGACCAGGTCCGAGCGCAGGCGCAGCAGGATCGGCTGCGTCTCCGGGTCGCCGAGCCGCGCATTGAATTCGATCACCCGCGGCGACCCGTCGCGGCCGATCATCAGGCCGCAATAGAGGAAGCCGGTGAACGGCGCGCCCTCGGCCGCCATGCCCGCCAGCGTCGGCTGCACGATCTCGGCGAGGATGCGCTGCTCCACCGCCGGCGTCACCACCGGCGCCGGCGAATACGCGCCCATGCCGCCGGTGTTGGGCCCGAGGTCGCCCTCGTCGCGGCGCTTGTGGTCCTGGCTGGTGGCGAGCGGCAGCGCCGCCTTGCCGTCGGCCATCACGATGTAGCTGGCTTCCTCGCCGTCGAGGAACTCCTCCACCACCACCCGCGCCGAGGCGTCGCCGAAGCTGTGCGCGCCCAGCATGTCGTGCAGCGCCTGCTCGGCGTCGGCAAGCGTCAGCGCGACGACCACGCCCTTGCCGGCGGCGAGCCCGTCGGCCTTGATCACGATCGGCGCGCCGCGCGCGCGCACATGCGCCAGCGCCGGCTGCAGCTCGGTGAAGACGGCGTAGCGCGCGGTCGGGATGTTGTGGCGGGCGAGGAAATCCTTGGCGAACGCCTTCGAGCTTTCCAGCTGCGCGGCGATCCGCCCCGGACCGAAGCAGCGCAGCCCCGCCGCGCGGAAGCGGTCGGCGACGCCTGCCGCCAGCGCCGCTTCCGGCCCCACCACGGTGAGCGCGACGCCTTCGGCCTGCGCCAGCGCCAGCAGCCCGTCGACGTCGGTCACGCCGACATCGGCATTGCGCACGCCCGCCTCCACCGCGGTGCCGCCGTTGCCCGGCGCGACGATCACTTCACTGACGCGCGGCGACTGCGCGATCTTCCACGCCAGCGCGTGCTCGCGGCCGCCGGATCCGATGACGAGGATTTTCATGGGTGGAGCCGGGAATGGGGAGTGGGGAATGGGGAATGGCAAGGGCGCAAAGCAAAAGGCGGGGTCATCGCGGAAGGGTCGGGGTCACGGCCGTTGCTCGAACCATTCCCCATTCCCCATTCCCGGCCTCAATGGCGAAAATGCCTCACCCCCGTGAACACCATCGCCATGCCGTGTTCGTCTGCGGCGGCGATCACTTCGGCGTCGCGGCGCGAGCCGCCGGGCTGGATCACGGCGCGGATGCCGGCGTCGGCGGCGGCGTCGATGCCGTCGCGGAAGGGGAAGAAGGCGTCGGAGGCCATCACGCTGCCGGTCACCTCGAGCTTCGCCTCGGCCGCCTTGATCGCGGCGACACGTGCGCTGGTGACGCGGCTCATCTGCCCGGCGCCGATGCCGATGGTGCGCCCGCCCTGCGCATAGACGATGGCGTTGGACTTGACGTACATCGCCACGTGCCAGGCGAACAGCAGGTCGTGCAGTTCGTTGGCATCGGGGCTGCGCCTCGACACCACCTGGAGGTCGGACAGCAGCAGCGTGTCGCGGTCGGCGTCCTGCACCAGCAGGCCGCCGGCAATGCGCTTGTAGTCGAACGCGTGCGGCGGCTGGTCGAGCCACTCGCCGACGGCGAGCACGCGCACGTTGGGCTTGCTGCCGAGCGCGGCGACGGCCTCGGGCTCGAAGTCCGGCGCCACCACCACTTCGACGAACTGGCGCTCCACCAGCAGCCGTGCGGTCGCGCTGTCGAGCCGGTGGTTGAAGGCGACGATGCCGCCGAAGGCGGAGGAGGGGTCGCACGCCCACGCCTTCTCGTAGGCTTCGGCTAGATTGGCGCCGAGCGCCACGCCGCACGGATTGGCGTGCTTGACGATCACGCAGGCCGGCGTCTTGAGGAACGCCTTGACGCACTCGAGCGCGGCATCGGCGTCGGCGATGTTGTTGTAGGACAGCTCCTTGCCGGCCAGCACGCGCGCGCCGGCGACGGTGCCGGGCGGCGCGTCGCGCTCGACGTAGAGCGCGGCGCCCTGGTGCGGGTTCTCGCCGTAGCGCAGCACCTGGCGGCGCTCGAACGCAAGCCGCAGCGCCGGCGTGAACGCCTCGGGCCGCTCGGTGTCCATGCGCGCACCGAGCCAGTTGGCGACCATGCCGTCGTAGCGCGCGGTGTGCGCGAAGGCCTTGGCCGCCATCCGCCGGCGCAGCGGCAGGCGCGTGCCGCCGTGGGCTAGCGCTTCCAGCAGCTCGGCGTAATCGGCCGGGTCGCACACGCTGGCAACGTGCTCGTGGTTCTTGGCGGCGGCGCGCAGCATCGCCGGGCCGCCGATGTCGATGTTCTCGATCGCGTCGGCCAGCGTGCAGTCCGGCGCCGCGGTCACCTGCTCGAACGGATACAGGTTGACCACCAGCAGGTCGATCGGCGCGATGCCGTGCAGCGCCATCACCTCGTCGTCGATGCCGCGCCGGCCGAGCAGGCCGCCGTGCACGTTCGGATGTAGCGTCTTGACGCGCCCGTCCATGATCTCCGGGAAGCGGGTCAGCGAGCTGACTTCGGCCACCTGCAACCCGGCCTCGCGCAGGCTGCGCGCGGTGCCGCCGGTGGAGACGAGCGCGATGCCGAGCGCGTCCAGCCCACGCGCGAAATCGACCAGCCCGCTCTTGTCGGAAACGCTGAGCAGTGCGCGGCGGACGGGGACCAGGGAGGCGTCAAACATGGGCTGACGGCAATCGCGGGAGGCGCGGAATTATAGCCGCGCTATAGCCGTGCCGGCGCCGCGCGTCGGTCGCAACGGCCCGGTCGCGCCAGCGGGCGGCAGCGGGCGCGCCTCATTCGGCCAGGCCGTACTGCTGCAGTTTCTTGCGCAGGGTCGCGCGGTTGATGCCGAGCGCGGCCGCGGCGCGGCTCTGGTTGCCGTTGTACCAGGCCAGCACCTCGCGCAGCAGCGGCGATTCCACCTCGCGCAGGACCAGCGCGTGCAGGCCCTCGGCCGGCTCGGACTCGACGTCGGAAAGATAGCGGCGCACGGCGCGCGCGACGCACTCGCGCAGCGCAGGCTGCAACGAAGGTTCATGCGCGGCATCGGCGCGCAAGGAAATGGCGGCATTCACGGCGGTGTGGGCCCCTTTGAAACAAGCATCCCTGAGCGGGCCGACGCGCAGGCGAGTGGCGCGTCGGGAGGGAATCTTAGCGCCGTGACCGCCGGTTGATAAGTGCCGCCGGCGCGAAAACCGCGCGTTCGCCTGCACGGCAGCGCGCGAAACGTTCCGCTGTCGGCACTTGCGCGCGCATCCTCATCGCCAGCTTGAAGCGCCTGCCGCAGCGCCGCAGGGGCGGGCCTACTGGAAGCGGAATTCGAACGCCACCGCGTTGCGGCCGGGATCGGCCACCTCGAACACCAGCGCCGTGCTGGCGCCCGGCGCGAGTCCCGCGGCGATGTCCTGCGTGTCGCCGAGGTAGTCGCCCGGACGGAAGCGGCGCATCGCCACGCGCGTGCCGTCGAGGTCGGACAGCGTGATCTCCACCACCGGCCACGGCTGCGCGAAGGCGGCGTCGTTGCGCAGCGTGGCGGAAATGATCAGCGCGCCGGCCACCGACGGGTGCGGGCGGATGTCGCGCGAAAGGAGTTCCAGCGTCGCCGGGTCGCTGCGTAGCGGCAAGGTGCAGCCGAGGCGCGCGCACAGCGGATCGAGCCACGCGCGCACGCCCGCATCGCCCATCCACCGCGTGCGTTCGGACCACGCCACTTCGGCCGCGAGGGTGAGCAGCAGCAACGCGCATCCGGCCACCCACGGCCAGCTGCGCTGCGTCCGCGCCCGCCGCCGCGCCGCCGCGAACGCCGGCAGCGACGAGCGCGTTGCCGCCGACGCCCGGTCCGCCGGTTCGGTGAAGAGCGAGGCCTGCGCCGGATTCGGCCGGAACACGGGCAGGTCCATCGCCGGCGGCGCGACCTGCGTGGCATGCACGTCCAGCCGCTCGATCGGTTCCGGCGGCAACTGCTCCGCAAGCGACCGCAGCGCATCGAACACCGCCGCGCAATGCCCGCACCGCACGCTCCCCTGCGCCGCCGCCAGCTCGGCCCCGCCAAGCTTGTAGATCGTCAGGCATTCCGGGCACTGGGCGTACATCGCGCCATTGTAGGCGACCGGCCGGCGGCTTGGCGTGATGCCCCGCTCGCCGTGAGGCTCCCCGCTGCCGCAGGCGCTGCAAGCGCAACCGCGAACCGCCGCCGACGCCGCCGCCAACCGGAGGTTGCGCCGGCAACCGGTTTCCCCGGTCGCGGCTGCGCCGCTCCTACGAAAAGCGGAATGCTCGTGCCGTCGTAGGAGCGCTGCAAGCGCGACCGCGGGGCGGCAGGTCGCGACGCCAATCGGTGTGTTCGTCGTGAGCGCGGTTTCACGGTCGCGGCTGCGCCGCTCCTACGGAAAGCGGGGTGCTCGTGCCGTCGTAGGAGCGCTGCAAGCGCGACCGCGCAATGGCGACGACGACGCAACCAGCCGGAGGCTACGTCGCATGCGAGGTTCCGCGGTCGCGGCTGCGCCGCTCCTACGGGAAGCGGTGAATTCGTACACCGCGGCATGGCCGATCGCCATACGGGTCGGCTGGCGTGCCGTGACACCGTTGGACAATGGACGGCATCCGTCATCCGGGCCACCGCGCGCTGCGTGTCGGTCGCACGTCGCTGCCGGGGCAGGTGTACCTGGTCACCACCGTCGTTCGCAACCGCGAACCGCTGTTTGCGCGACCCGCGCTTGCGTGGGCGGCCTGTCGCGCGCTGCACGCCCATCTCGACCGGCCCGGACTGGCTTGCCTGTGCTGGGTGCTCATGCCCGACCACCTGCACCTTCTCCTTCGATTGGCCGAAGGCAACCTCTCGCGCCGGGTGGGGTACCTCAAGGCCCGCATGGCCGCCGCGGTGAACCAGCAGCGTGGCGGCACGGGTCCGCTCTGGTGTCGCGGGTTCCACGACCACGCAATGCGCACCGACGAGGACCTCGCCAAGGCCGCTGCTTATGTCCTCGCGAACCCGGTTCGCGCCGGGCTCGCCGATTCGCCCATGGCGTATCCCTGGTGGAATTGCAGCTGGACCCCCAACCCCGGCGAACCCCTGCCGCTGTAGGAGCGCTGCAAGCGCGACCGCGGGGCGGCAGGTCGCGACGCCAATCGGTGTGTTCGTCGCATGCGGGGTTTCGCGGTCGCGGCTGCGCCGGGCCAGCGCCGCCCGGGGGTGGTGGCCCCGCCCG
>JAEZQS010000348.1 GCA_023412995.1 Pseudomonadota bacterium | reverse complement strand
GCGCGCCGCCCGGGCGCGTGCGCGCGCCGCCGTGCTAGTGGCTGGCGGCGTCGAGCGCCTGCAGGTCGTCGCCGGAGAGGCGCAACGCCGTGGCGCCGGCCAGCTCCTGCACCTGCGCCACGCTGGTCGCGCTGGCGATCGGCGCGGTGATGCCGGGGCGGGCCATCAGCCAGGCCAGCGCCACCTGCGCTGGCACCGCGTCGTGGCGGCGCGCGACGTCGTCCAGCGCCGCCAGCACGCGCAGCCCATGGCCATTGAGGTGGCGTCCCGCACCGTGTGCGCGGGCGGGATTGCTGCCGAGGTCTTCCTGCGTGCGGTATTTGCCGGTCAGGAAGCCGCTCGCCAGCGCGTAGTAGGGCACCACGCCGAGGCCATGCTCGCGCACCAGCGGTTCGAGCTGCGTCTCGTAGTCCTTGCGCGAGACCAGGTTGTATTCCGGTTGCACCACCTCGTAGCGCGGCAGCCCGTGCTTCGCGCTGGTTTCCAGCGCCTCGGCCAGGCGCGCGGCGGGATAGTTCGATGCGCCGATCGCGCGCACCTTGCCTTCCTCGATCAGGCGCGCGAAGGCGCCGAGGGTGTCCTCCAGCGGCACCGACGGGTCGTCCTCGTGGGCGAAGTACAGGTCGATGGTGTCGATCCGCAGCCGCGCGAGCGATTCCTCCGCCGCGGCGCGGATGGTTGCCGGCGCGAGGCCCGGGTGGCGGCTCCACTTGGCCACCTTGGTCGCGATCACGACCTTGTCGCGGCGCCCGCCCTGCGCGAGCCAGTTGCCGATCAGCGTTTCCGACTCGCCGCCCTCGTTGCCGGGCACCCAGGCCGGGTACACGTCGGCGGTGTCGATCATCGACAGCCCGGCATCGACGAACGCATCCAGCACCGCGAACGCGCCGGCTTCGTCGACCGTCCAGCCGAACACGTTGCCGCCCAGCACCAGCGGGGGAATGGACAGGCCGGAGCGGCCCAGTGGACGTCGGTTCATGGGATCGGGTTCCTCGCGAGGGAGAAGAGCCGATCTGCGGCCGGGCTGGCCGATAAAAAAGGGCGGGCGGTCAGCCGAACACGTCGGGCCGCTTGGCGCCGGCGTAGTGTCGCGACCAGTAGCTCGCGTCGAGGCTGTCGATGCTGACCGTCTTGCCAGCCGAAGGCGAATGGATGAAGCGCCCGTGGTCGAGGTAGATGCCGACATGCGAGACGCGCTTGCCACGCGTGCGGAAGAACACGAGGTCGCCGGTTCGCAGGTCGGCGCGGTCCACCTGGGTGCCGGCATGGAACTGGCTGGCCGAGGTGGCGGGCAGGTCCTTGCCCAGCGTATGGCGGAAGACGTAGCTGACGAAGCCGCTGCAATCGAAGCCGGTGGAAGGCGTGCGGCCACCGCGGCGGTAGCGGATGTCGCGCAGGGTGACGGCAAAGTCGGCCAGCATGCGGCGCAGGTGCGTGCCGGCCGGCTCGCTGGCTGCGGGCGTACCGGCCGCCGGCACCCCGCTGGCGGCTCCGGCCGGGGTGCCGAGGGCCTGCACGGGCGAAACCGCGGCGAAACGCAGGGGCAGTGGCCAGGGACGCACGTCGAAGCCGGTACCGGGGTTTGCTGCGGCGGGAACGGAGGCCAGCAGGAGCAGGCCGCAGGCGAGCAGGCTCGTCAGTCGGAACGGTCGCATCGGTCACTCCCGCGGGGGCGCGTGCACCATGCCGATGGCCCCGGAGGCGGCGAAAGTAGCAAAGCGATCCGGGCCGTTTGTTCGGGTTGCGTTAAGAATCGGGCAAAACCTGGCCCGTTTCGTGACGTGCGTCGCGGCGGGCTGCCTGCTGCAGCGCAGAAATCAGCGCGCGCGCATGCCGCCGAGCAGCGCTTCGGCCGGTTCCACCAGCTGCTCGGTCCACAGGGCGTACTGCGCCGCGGACGGATGCAGGCCGTCGCCGACCAGCATGCCCGGCGCGTCGCCCGCCTCGCGCGAAAGGGCGGTGACGTCGACGAAGGCGACGCCGTGGTCGCGCGCCAGTTCGCCCGCGATCGCATTGAAGGCGTCGATGGCCGCCGCGACGGCCACCGCGTCGTGGCCGCCTTCGCGGGCGAAAGGTGTCACGCCCCAGTCGGGAATCGACACCACCAGGACGCGTCCGGCGCGGTGTCCCGCCAGTGCGATCGCGGTCGCGAGCAGGCCGGCGCAGCCGGCCCGGAACGTCGCGGGCGGGCGGCCGCGGTACTGGTCGTTGACGCCGATGAGCAGCGTGGCGAAATCGAATGGCCCGGCGAGGTTGGCCCCGGCGAGCGCGGTGGCCAGTTCGTCCGTCGTCCAGCCGGTCCGCGCCAGCACGAGCGGATCGCCCACCGCGCCGCCGCGCGCGCGCAGCCGGCGCGCGCGCTGCGCCGGCCAGGCCTCGCCTGGCGCCACGCCTTCGCCGATCGTGTAGGAATCGCCCAGGGCGAGGAAGCGCACGCTGTCGATGGTCGTTCTCCGCGGTTCCGCTGACGGCGAAGATTGTAGTGAAGCCGGCGTCCGCGGCGGGCGCGGGATGGCTGGCGTGCGTCAGCCATCCGGAGCACGGGATCCCGCCAACGAAGAATCCGGTGAAGCCCTTGGCGCTGCGCCGCCTCCTCCTGGCCGGTGCGGGCGCGAGGGCAGGCGCACGGCTAGAATCCGCCGATGCACGGACCGACCGATCCCGGCCCCGCGCTGGCCCGCATCGGCTGGCGCGGTGAGCCGTTGCCGCACGATGCGCCACCGGGCCAGGCGCTGGCGCGGGTGGCGGCGCAGCATCGCGCCGGCTACGAGCTGCACGATGGCACCACGCTGTTCAATGCGCAGCCGGCACCGCGTTTCCTGCGCCGCGACCTCGATGCCTCCGCGCGCCCGGCGGTGGGGGACTTCGTGCTGTACCAGCCCGGTTCCCCGCCGACGATCGAACGCATCCTGCCGCGGCGCACCGAGCTGCGACGGGCCGCCGCCGGCGAAAGCCACCAGCGCCAGGTGATTGCCGCCAACGTCGACCGCGTGTTCGTGCTGAACGGCCTCGATGGCGATTTCAACCCGGCGCGCATCGAACGCTACCTGCTGCTGGTGCAATCGAGTGGTGCCGAGCCGGTGCTGGTGCTGACCAAGGCCGACACGGTCGATGGCGAGGTGCCGCTGGCGCAGCTGCGCGCGCGCGTG
Organism: Pseudomonadota bacterium; assembly: GCA_023412995.1. Taxonomy (GTDB): domain Bacteria; phylum Pseudomonadota; class Gammaproteobacteria; order Xanthomonadales; family Rhodanobacteraceae; genus Dokdonella_A. The sequence goes on along the minus strand of JAEZQS010000348.1, from coordinate 12,084 downwards.
CCGGGCGTGCCGATGTTCGCGGTGAACGCAAAGTCGGCGGCGAGCATCGCGCCGCTGCAGGACTTCCTCGGTCCGGGCACGACGGCGGTGCTGGTGGGTTCCTCGGGCGTCGGCAAGTCCACCCTCACCAACACGCTGCTCGGCGAGACCCGCCAGGCGACAGCCGCGGTGCGTGGCCACGACAGCCGCGGCCGCCACACCACCACCCATCGCGCGCTGCTGCCGCTGCCGGGCGGCGCCTGCCTGATCGACACACCCGGCATGCGCGAGCTGAAGCTGACGGGCGAGGAGGAGCTGGACGAGGGCCAGTTCGCCGACATCGACGAACTGGCGCGTTCCTGCCGCTTCGGCGACTGCAACCACGCCGGCGAGCCCGGCTGCGCGGTGCGCGCGGCGCTGGCGGAGGGAACGCTCGACGCCGAACGCTGGCGCAACTACCTGAAGCTGCGCGACGAACTCGCCGCCGCCGCCGAAACGCTGGAGGCCCAGCTGCGCCGCAAGAGCGAATCGCGCGTGCTCACCAAGGCCCTCGACCGCCGCCTCACCGAGAAATACGGCAAGCGGTGAGGGGCGCTTGTGCTCGTGCAGAGCAAGATCAAGAGCTTTCAGTCCTTTGATCCGGCTCTTCCCACCACACCTCACGAACCATCGAAGCCGTCGGTGAAGAGGGCGTCGGCGCATTCGCGGTCGATCTGCGCCTCGTCGACGAACACGTTGAAGCTCGCGCCGACGGCGATGGCTGGCGGCGGGTCGCTCGCCTGCTGGTTGAAGATGGCCCAGCGGCGCGCGCTGGCCGACCAGAACACGCCGATCGGCATGGCCTGGTATACGCCGCCGGTGCCGTTCGGCGTCACCAGCACGCGCGCGCAGGCGTTGCCGTTGAGCAGGCGGTGGTCGAGCAGGGTGTAGTTGGCGGTGCTGTTGGCCGGCGTCGCGACGTGCACGTAGGCGTTCGGGCTCGGGTCCTGCGAATAGACGTGGAACGCGGTGCCGGCCGCCATTGGCGCGGCATCGAGGTTGGCGATCGACCAGCGTCCGCTGAACCAGAAGACGCCGAAGGCGTGGTTTTCGTAAACACCCGGGGAGCCGGCGCCGTTCCAGTCGTGGGTGGCGAGGAGGAAGCGGTCGGCGCGGCCATTGACGGCCGGGTTGTCGATCGTGGTGTACGAGCCGGTGGTGTTGCCCGCCGCCGCCAGGTGGGCGAAAACGTCGGGCCCGGTTGCCGGGCGCAACACGTTGAATGCAACGCCTTCCGGCATGGGCGCGGCATCCTCGGTGAAGACGGCCCAGCGCTGCGTTCCGCCGAGGAACTGCAGCCCGGTGTAGTGCTCGAGGTAGCCGCCGCCATGGCCGGCCGGGTTCCAGTTCGACGTGACCAGCGGCAGGGCCGCGGCGTCGAGGGCGGCCGCCGGCGGCGGGTCCTGGATCACGCTCTGGTTCCCTGACGGGGCCAGCGCCTGGTGCAGGAAGCCGAAGTCGCCGTATTCGTAACCGCCGATGTCGATGCCGCCGTCCTTGATCCGGCGCGACCCGCCGGCGTCGAGCGACGGCAGGGCCCGGACGGGCAGCAGCGCGAGCAGGCGGTCCGGCGAGCCGGCGTCGACTTCAGGCGCGCCGGCCGAGCGGGCGCGCGGGTATTGCGGGTTCAGCAGCAGCGGATCGGCGTGCAGCGTGCCGGGGCCGGGGGTGAAGGCATCGCTGCCGTTGGCCCAGCTGAGGTTCGCCTGGTTGGTGGCGCCCGCGCCGGCGTCGATCTCGATGCCGACCTCGGTGTTGAAGGCGACGAGGTTGTTTTCCACCGCGCCTTCGAGCGTGCCGCCGAGATCCTCCCGCACGCTGAGGCGCAGGCCTTCGTCGCCGTACACGACCGTGTTGTTGAGGAGGTTGGCGGTGACGTGGGCCTCGCCGCCGTGGATCGAGATGCCCGCCGGCGATCCTTCGCTCGAGCGCTGGCCGGTGATGACGTTGCTGATCGCGTTCACCAGCAGCGTGCTGTCGGCGTCGGCCGGCTGCACGGCGATGCCGGAGTTGAATCCGGGCCCGCGGATCTGGTTGCCGAAGAGGTCGAACTCGGTGGTGCCGGCACCGCCGACGAGGATCGCCGCGTCCTGCCCGAGGTCCTGCGCGTTGATGCGGTTGAACAGCACGCGCGCGGTGAGGGTGAAGCCCGAGGCCACGTTGCGGCGGACCAGGATCGCCGGTGCCGCACCCGAGGACGATCCGCGCGCGACGATGCGGTTGTTGTACAGCTCGACGGCCATCGGCTGGTCGACATTGGCGCGCACCTCGATGCCCGACACCGGGCCGTAGGCCGACACCGTGAGGTCGGCGACGCGCACGCTGGCCGGCCGTGCGCTGGTGTGCGCGATGATGACGGTGCCGCGATCGAGGGTCAGGCCTTCGAGGTCGAGCGTGAAATCGGCATCGGCGGGGCTGGTCGCCACCAGCGTGCGCCCCTGCGCCAGGTGGGGCGCGAAGCCGGGCACGGCGCGCAGCGTGATCGCCCGACCGAGGGCGAGGCTTTCGTCGATGACGGCGTTGCTGGCGACTTCCACCGTATCGCCGTTGGCGGCGGCGTCGATGCAGCCCTGCAGGGTGGCATCGCAGGGCGCGCTGCCAGGCCAGCGCAGGGTGGCCGCCGGCGCGGTCGCCGCCATCCCGAAGGCTGCGAGCAGCAGGCCGGACGTCAGCAGGCGCATGCGGAAATCCTCACCCGGGCAGGGCGCGCATTGTGCGCTTGCTGCACCGGCTTTGGCGAGCGTGCCGGTGGCGCGCCGCCGCCGGAGGGCGGAACCGGGAACGTGGCGCCGCCACGCTCCCGGGGTTGCCGCTAGGGCAGGCCGGCTTCGCCGCTGGCGCGGATCATGAACGTGCCCGGGAAGATCACGTACTGGGTGTCGTCCATGCGCGCACCGAACGGCGCCGCGGCGAGGTCGTCGATGGTGGCGGCGATGTCCGGCGCATAGAAGAACCATGACTTGTCGCCCGGGCCGTCGGTATCCACCCGTGCCGGCTTGTCCTCGCCGCCCTGCAGCTTGGCGCTGGCGCCGACGAAGAAGGCATGGTTTACCCAGGTGGGCGGGATCTGCACCGTGTAGAAGTTGTCGTTGAACACGTCCGGCGTGGCCGGCACGCTGGCGACCGCGCGGGCATTGCGCGGGTCGAAGTCCGCGTCGGCGTCTTCCAGCAGCCAGAAGGTGACCGGACTCTGGGCGAGCGAGGGGAAGGTCGGGCCGAAGGCGACCGAGATCTGCGTGATGGTCTCGCCGCCGGGCTGCGCCAGGTAATAGTTGCCCCACAGCATGTCCGGATCGAAGCTCGACGGTGGGCCTTGGTTGGTGTCGCCGTCACCGTCGTCCCAGGCGTATTCGACCGCGCCGTCCGGCGCGCCATCGAAGCCGTCGCGGAAGAGGGTTTCGTCGGCCGGAGCCTGCTGCAGCTCGAACGCGCCGATGTCGGCGGCTGCCCCGGACACGCGCGGGAAGCCTTCGCCGCGCTGGTCGAAGGCGAGGTCGCCGGCATTGTTGCCGGCATCGATCGCCGGGCTGCCGGCGCCGAGGCCATGGGTGCGGGTCGGTCCGCCGTTCCAGGACAGCGGCGTCAGCAGCGGGTCGGCGGTAAGCGTGTCCACCGGCAGCGTGATGCCGGCATCGGCTGCCTGCACCAGGCTGTTCGCCCCGCTGACCGCCAGCACGTCGTCGCTGGCGAGGTCGGCGGCATGGCTGGCGCCGTCGCCTGCGATGTTGGCGGCGATGAGGCTGCTTTGCGCGTCGAGCGATCCTTCGCTGTCGTAGATGCCCGCCACCACGAACATCACGCCGCCGCCACCGTCGGGGGCGGCATTGAGCGCGATGGTGCTGTTGGCGAGGTCGAGCGGGCGGCTGGTGGCGATGCCGCCGCCGAGCGCCGCCGAATTGCCCGAAATCGTGCTGCTGGTGATCGTCAGGCGGGTGTCGTTCGGCGGTGGCGGCTCGCCGTAATTGCTGAAGATGCCCTTGTACAGGCCGCCTCCCGTGCCGTCGGCACGGTTGTTGTCGATGGTGGAGCCGGTGAGGGTGGCGAAGCCACGCACGTAGGCGCCGCCTCCGCGCGCGTCCTCGCCCGCGTTGGTGGCTTCGATCGTGTTGCCGGAGATCGTGCTGTCCACCAGTTCCATGTCGCTGCGCGAGTAGAAGCCGCCGCCGACGGTCGAGTAGCCGTCGTACTGCGCGTAGGGCGCCGTGACCGTATTGCCGCTGATGGTGCTGCGCACGAGGGTGGCGCCGCCGCTGGCGTAGGCACCGCCGCCGACCGCGGTGGAATGGGTGCCCGTCGCGGTGGCGCTGGAATCGGTGATGCGGCTGTCTGTCATCACCAGCGTGGTGACATCCACCGCGCCGCCGAACACGAGCTGGTAGGTGCCGCTGGAATGGCAGTTGGTGACGGCGACGCGGTTAAGCGCCACTGTACCGCCGAAGCCTTCGATGCAGGCCGCCAGGCTGCCCGAATAAGCGCCGTTGGCGACGGTGAGATCGTTGAGGGTGAAGGTGCCCTGCGAGCTGGAGAAGCCGCCGACCACGAACACCTGCGACTGGCCTCCGCCGTCGATCGTGAGCGCGTCGCGCCCTGGACCCTGCACGGTGACGTCGTAGAGCTGGTGCTCGCCCAGCGCGCTGGTGTCGATCGGGCCCTGGGTCAGCGTGATGGTGCTGCAGGTGAGCGCGCTGAGGTCGACGATGTCGCCCTCGGCGGCTCCCGCGAGCACGTTGCGCAGGGTGCCGGGATCGGCGTCGTCGGCGCAGCTGGTGACCGGCAGCGTGTTGCCGCGTGGCGCTGCAGCCGGCGCTTGCGCGTGGCGGGGCGCGGTGTCCGCGGCCTGGCGCACCGCCATGCGGGCGGCATAGCGACCGCTGGCGGTGGAACCGTCGGCGGGTGCCGCGGCGACGTTGAAGGCGAGCGCGCTGCTGCCGAGCACGAGGGCGAGCGAGGCGGCGAGGGGGCGCAGGCGCAAGGGCCTGGTTCGGGAAGCATTCATCAGGGGACATCTCGTTCAGTTGCGGGAATTCACCGGCGACAGGGGACGCCGATTCTCCGACCTTACCAAAAACCGTCTGCTATCTTGGTGCGTAAGGGAACGCGCCGGGCGCGACAGCCGTGCGCATCCCCCCGAGCGGCTCCACCGGACCCGGTGGCCCTTCCACACGCGCTGCGGAGGCGCATGGGCGAGGCAGCGCAAGGCATGCGGCACGCCGCACTCGACCGTCGCCTGGTCGAGGCCACGCGCGGCATTCGCCTGCTGGGCTCGCTCAGCTGGCCGGCGTCGGTGCAGCGGCGTTTCCTCGCCGACTGGGCCGCCGGGCGCGCGATGCTGCCCGACGTCGCGTATCCGCGCTTCGATTTCGCCGCCACCCGCGCCGAGCTCGCCGCGATCGCCGCCGCCGCGGACCGCGGCCATCCCGTGGGCGACTACATCGCGCGCAGCGCGTCGTCCTGGCGCATCGCGACTGCCCTGATCGACGCCGCCGGAACCCCCGCCATCACCACCCATTCGAGCGCGCTGTTCGGCCGCCCGGGCGATCCGCTGCCGGGCGCGACCCAGACCAGCCTCGATGCCGCGCGCCATTTCATCGCCATTGCCGACGAGTTCCACGAGGGCAGCCTTGCCGACGAGCCCGTGCTGCCGCTCGACGCCGATGCCGTCGCGGCCGGGTTGCAGCAGGACGTCGACGGCCTGTTCGGCACCGGCGTGGTGCGGGTGGAGTCCGATCCGGAGCTCATCGCCAAGGCGGCCGCCGGTGCCACGCGCATCCGGTTGCGAGCCGGAACGCACTTCACTGCCTACGACCGGCGCCAGCTGCTCGAACACGAGGCCTTCGTGCACACGCTGACCGCGCTCAACGGCCGCGCGCAGCCGCTGCTGCAATCGCTGGCGCGCGCCTCGCCACGCAGCACGGCGACGCAGGAGGGCCTTGCGGTGTTCGCCGAGCTCGTGTCCGGCTCGATCGACATCGCACGCATGCGCCGCATCAGCCTGCGCATCCTGGCGATCCAGCAGGCGCTGGATGGGGCCGATTTCATCCAGGTGTTCCGCTTCTTCCTCGAGGCGGGGCAGAACGAGACCGACAGTTTCGCCTCCGCGATGCGCGTGTTCCGTGGCGCGCCGCTCGGCGGTGGCGCCGCCTTCACCAAGGATGCGGTGTACCTGCACGGCCTGCTGTCGATCCACACCTTCTTCCGCTGGGCGCTGCGCCACCAGCGCATGGTCCTGTGCGACTACCTCTTTGCCGGCAAGCTGGCGCTGCGCGACGTGCTGGCGCTCGAACCCTGCTTCGCCGATGGCCAGCTGGCGCCGCCGCTGTATCGCCCGCCGTGGCTGCGCCAGGCGCGCGGCCTCGCCGGCACGCTGGCGTTCTCGCTGTTCGCCAACCGCATCCGGCTTGAACGGGTGCAGGCCGAGGACCTGCTGCTGGCGCTGTAGCAAGGGCGAGGCGGGAATTCCCGTAGGATGCGGTGAGCGCAGCAAACCGCATCGCGACGATGCGGGCGCGGCGTTACCGTCCAACACCGAAGGTCCTCCTGCCTGATTCCCTGAACCTGCTCTTCACTCGCCCCGGAGTTCCCATGCACCGTTCCCTCGTCGCTGCCCTGCTGCTCGCCCTGGCGTTTCCCGCCGCCGCCGGTCCCGCCCCCACCGTGGCCGAGCGCATGCAGCCGCTGCTGTCCGGCATGACGGCCATGCGGCGCGACCTGCACCAGCACCCCGAGCTCAGCAACCGCGAGGTGCAGACGGCTGCGCGGGTGGCGAAGGAACTGCGCCGCCTGGGCCTTGAGGTGCGCACCGGCATCGCGCATACCGGCGTCACGGGACTGCTGAAGGGCGCACGGCCGGGGCCGCGCCTGGCGATCCGCGCCGACATGGACGCGTTGCCGGTCACCGAGGAAGTGGACCTGCCGTTCGCATCGAAGGCCACGGGCGAGTACCAGGGCCGCACGGTCGGCGTGATGCATGCCTGCGGCCACGACGCGCACACCGCCATGACGCTCGGCGTCGCCGCCGCGATGACGGCGATGCGCGCGGACCTGCCGGGCGAGGTGCTGTTCGTGTTCCAGCCCGCGGAGGAGGGCGCGCCGGCCGGCGAGGAGGGCGGCGCGCCGCTGATGGTGAAGGAAGGCGTGTTCGACGGCTTCCATTCCGACGCGGTGTTCGGCATGCACGTGGTCAGCGTGCTGCCGGTCGGCACGGTCGCGATCCGCCCGGGCGGCATGATGGCGAGCTCGGATACCTTCCGCATCGTCGTGCACGGGCGCCAGAGCCATGGCGCGATGCCGTGGCAGGGCATCGACCCGATCGTCACCGCGGCGGAAATCGTGACCTCGGCGCAGACCATCGTCAGCCGGCGACTGGACATCAACAAGGATCCGGCCGTCGTCACCTTTGGCATCTTCAACGGCGGCTCGCGCTTCAACATCGTGCCCGACAGCGCCGAGCTGCAGGGCACCGTGCGCGCATTCGACCCGGCCATGCGCGAGCAGGCGCTGGCGGCGCTGCGCGACACCGCCACGCACGTCGCCGCGGCGCACGGCGCGACCGTCGATGCCGAAATCCCGGCGCCCGGCAGCAACCCGGTCAACTACAACGATCCCGCGCTGACCGCGCGCGTGCGCGCCAGCCTCGAACAGGCGCTCGGCAAGGAACACGTGGTCGAGGCCCAGCGCTGGACGGCGTCGGAGGATTTCCCGCAACTCGGACTGGCGGTGCCGGCACCGAGCGTCTACTTCTTCGTCGGCGCCACCCCTGCCGGCACCGACCCGGCCACCGCGCCCGGCAACCATTCGCCGCGCTTCTTCCTCGACGAAGGCGCGCTCGCCACCGGTTCCGCCGCGATGCTGCAGGCGGGGCTCGATTTCCTCTCAGCCGGTGCCGCGCAAGCAGAAGCGAAGGATTGAACCACGAAGCACACCGACGCGGAGAATGCCAGGGCGGAAGATGCTGGACACCGCGCGCTGCCAAGACCGGGCTGTCGTAGGAGCGGCGCAGCCGCGACCGCGAAAACCGGATTCGACGAAGCTTTCCGCGGGCGGCGTGGCGGGAACGCGAACCCGTCCGCTGGTTCGTCGCAGGCGGGGTCCCGCGGTCGCGCTTGCAGCGCTCCTACGACGGGCACGTGATGTCGCGGGCTTGCGGGTCGCGCTTGCAGCGCGCCTACATGAAGCGGTGCTGTCGTAGGAGCGGCGAAGCCGCGACCGCGAACGCCGGATTCGACGAACGCCCCCGGAGGCGGCGTCGCGGGCACGCGCGTCTGTCAGCCGCGCTTGCGGTGCTCGTGCAGGGATCGGTGCCCAGGGGCCGATGCTATAGTCACGGCGTTGCCGCGCGTGCCCGCTGCGGCCTGGTGCCCCGCCACCCATGTCCACCATCGACGAACTCAAGAAGGCCGCGCTCGACTACCACCGCAAGACGCCGGCCGGCAAGATCAAGGTTAGCCCCACCAAGCCCGTCGTCACCCAACGCGAACTGTCGCTCGCCTACTCGCCCGGCGTGGCCGCGGCGTGCGAGGAGATCGTGCGCGATCCAACCGAGGTCGCCAGCCTGACGGCACGGGGCAACCTGGTCGCCGTCATCACCAACGGCACCGCGGTGCTCGGCCTCGGCGATATCGGCCCGCTGGCGGCCAAGCCCGTCATGGAAGGCAAGGGCATGCTGTTCCAGAAGTTCGCCGGCATCGACGTGTTCGACCTCGAGGTGGCCGAACGCGATCCCGACCGGCTGGTGGACATCATTGCCAGCCTCGAGCCGAGTTTCGGCGGCATCAACCTCGAGGACATCAAAGCCCCCGAGTGCTTCGAGGTGGAACGCAAGTTGCGCGAGCGGATGCGCATCCCGGTGTTCCACGACGACCAGCACGGCACCGCCATCATCGTCGGCGCCGCGCTGATCAATGCGCTGCGCATCGCCGGCAAGGACATCGCCACCGTCAAGGTGGTGTCGACCGGCGCCGGCGCCGCCGGCATCGCCTGCCTAGACATGCTGGTCAGCCTCGGCGTGGACCCCGCCAACATCTGGGTCGCCGACCGCCTCGGGGTGGTGTGGAAGGGTCGTGCCGAGGAAATGGACGACAACAAGGCGCGCTATGCGCGCGAGACGAGCGCGCGCGTGCTCGACGAACTGATCGACGACGCCGATGTCTTCCTCGGCCTGTCGGCGCCGGGCGTGCTCAAACCCGCCATGGTCGCGCGCATGGCCGCGCGACCGATCATCCTCGCGCTGGCGAACCCGACGCCGGAAATCCTGCCGGACGAGGCGCGCGCCGTCCGGCCCGACGCGATCATCGCCACCGGTCGCTCGGACTTCCCCAACCAGGTCAACAACGCGCTCTGCTTCCCCTACATCTTCCGCGGTGCGCTGGACGTCGGCGCCACCACCATCAACGAGGCGATGAAGGTCGCCTGCGTGCACGCCATCGCCGAGCTGGCGCGGCGCGAGGCCAGCGATGTCGCGGCACGCGCATACGGCGGGTCGGCCGTGTCGTTCGGGCCGGACTACATCATCCCGCGCCCGTTCGACCCCCGCCTGATCGTGCAGCTCGCCCCGGCCGTGGCGCGCGCGGCGATGGAATCCGGCGTTGCCACCCGGCCGATCGAGGACCTGCACGCCTACCGCGAGCGGCTCAACGCGTTCGTCTTCCGCACCACGCTGCTGATGAAGCCGGTGTTCGCGCGCGCCAAGGCGGACCCGAAGCGCATCGTCTATGCCGAAGGCGAGGAGGAAACGGTGCTGCGCGCGGTGCAGCACGTGGCCGACGAAGGCATTGCCTGGCCGATCCTGATCGGTCGTCCGTCTGTGATCGAGTCGCGCATCGCGCGGCTGTGCCTGCGCCTCAAGCCCGGCATCGACTTCGAACTGTGCAACATCGAGAACGACCCGCGCTTCCGCGAGTACTGGACGCTCTACCACGAGCTGATGCAGCGCAACGGCGTGACGCCGGAAAGCGCCAAGCAGATCGTGCGTTCGCGTGCGACGGTGATCGCCGCGCTGATGCTCCGCCGCGGCGAGGCCGACGGCATGATCTGCGGCATCGTCGGGCGCTACCACAAGAAGCTCGGCTACCTGCGCGGCATCGTGCCGATGGACCCCGGCGTGTCGGCGATGTCGGCCATGAGCGCGGTGTTCAACGACCGCGGCGTGTTCTTCTTCCTCGACACCCACGTCGCGCTCGATCCGGACGCCGAGCGCCTGGCCGAGGCGACCGCGCAGGCGGCGCTGCGCCTGAAGCTGTTCGGCATCACGCCGAAGATCGCGATCCTCTCGCACTCCAATTTCGGCAGCCACGAGGACGCCAGTTCGCTCAAGATGCGCCGCGTGGTGGAGCTGCTGCGCGAGCGCCTGCCGCGGGTCGAGGTCGAAGGCGAGATGCACGCCGACACCGCCTACAACCCGGAAGTGCGCGAACGGCTGTTTCCCAACTCGCGCCTGACGGGGTCGGCCAACCTGTTCGTCTGCCCCAACCTCGACGCCGCCAACATCGCCTTCAACATGACGCGCGTGATGACCGATGGCGTGGTAATCGGCCCGATCCTGATGGGCCCGGCCAAGCCTGCCCACGTGCTCACGCCGGCCGCGACCGTGCGCCGCGTGTTCAACATGACCGCGCTCTCCGTCGTCGAGGCGCAGATCCGGGCGCAGGCGCCGGGCAGGGAGTAGGGGCGAGGGCGAGGGCGAGGGTACGTGCAACAGGCGTGGTGCCGGCGCATGGCGCGAAGCACCGTGGGAGGGACTTTAGTCCCGATGCTGTCCCGGGGGCGCGCCATGGCGGCGGTCGCGGTTTGCCGGCCGCGCTGTGCGCCTCCAGCCTGCCTCCTCCTTCACCCGGCCATCACGGCACGATTTCCAGCGCATGGCCGGCGCCCGCCAGCGTACCATGCAGGGTCAGCCACAGTTCGCCGCTGTCGGTCCGCAGCGAAGCGAAATAGCCGGCGTCGGCCACCAGCGTCACGCCATCGAGTCGCACCTGCGCGGGCAACGCAGCGATACCATCGATGATGAGGGTTGGATTGGCGAGCGTACCGCTGCCGATGGTGATACTGGCAGCGAGCGCGCCAGCGGCAGCCTGGAAACGGAAGGCACCGCGGATCGCGTCGTAGCCGGGCGGTTGCAGCGTCACGGGGGTGGCGTCGCCGACCCCGGCCGGCGCCTGCGTCACCACCGATCCGGTGCTGGCCGACAGCACGGCGGCGTCGGCCGCCTCCACCTCGCCGACGCGGGTGGCCACCGGGGCGCGCGAATGCTCGCCAAGCACGACGTACGTCGAGTAGCTCTTGCGCGGCCAGCCCGGCGCCATGGGATCGCCGGGCAAGGCGAGGGCGCCGCCGCCGTACTCGGCATTGCCGCGGATCCGGTACTGCGCCTGGCCGAGGAAACCGAAGTTCGTGCCCCAGGCCAGCCGCGCGTTCTGCGTCGGGCCGCCGTAGAGTTCGTAGTTGACCGACTGGAATGGCCAGTTGTAGTCGCACGGCATCAGGTATTGGCCGGGGCAGCCGCTGGTGCCCGCACTGGTCTGCATCCACAGGTCCTGGCCCCAGTAGCCACCGGCGTCCTGGTGCTCGATCGGGGTGGATTGCACCAGCCCCATCGCGGCATCGACGCCCTGCGTCCACAGCATCACGAACGGAACGGCGTTGGTTCCGGTCCAGCTCCAGCCGCTGTCGAGGGTGAGCGGCGCGCCGCTGCTGGTGAAGGCGTACCAGTCGCCCCACGCCACGCCGCCGATCGGCGCGCGCGCCGCGTCGCTGTCGGCGCCGTCGATGCGCAGCTGCCCGTACGGCGCGCGGGCGTCGTCCTCGAGCGAATCCACCGGCACGCCGTCCATGTCCCAGGTGATCGACCACAGCGGATCGTCGCGCCCGGTGGCGAACAGCCGTTCCGTCCCGTTCCATCCTCGGCGCTGGCTAAACGCACTCGTGGGCCGGCAGCATGCGTGCCGGCCGCGCAAATGCAGCCAGGGTCGGCCGTCCTCAACGGACCGCGGGCGCGCCCAGCCGTTCGAGCGGATCGGCGTAGCGGCGGGCGAGCGACGGGTGCGCGGCGGCGATCGTGCGGGCCTGGGC
>JAEZQS010000298.1 GCA_023412995.1 Pseudomonadota bacterium | reverse complement strand
GAGCAGCAGCGCCCGGGGCCGCCGGCGGCGCAGGGGGCGCCGGCGGTTCGGGCGGCACCGGCATGCCGGGCGGCATGGCGAAGATGGAATGGAACGCCGGCACCTCGAGATCGAGCGACTGCTTGCGGTGGTCGCGCAGGATGCCGACCGTCACGCGGTTGCCGGGTTCCCGGTCGCGCAGCGCACGCAGGGCATCCTCCGGCCGCTCCACCGTCTGGCCATCGATGGCGACGATGACATCGCCGGCGCGCAGGCCGGGCAACGCATCGTCATTGCCGGCAATCACCAGCGCACCCTTGTCGGTGCCGAAGTAGCGGCCGAGGCCGGCATTCACCGGCGCCAGGTTGAGTCCCCACCAGGGCATCATGCGCAGCGCCACGTTGGCGCGTTCGATGGCGTTCGCGCGCACGCGCTGCGCGTCGATCCGCTGGCGGCCGTCGGTCGATACAGCCGCCCGCGCGCGATCCTGGTCGCGCAGTGCACGCTGGCTCGCGCGCTCCGCCTCGCTGCGCGCGCGGCGGTAGTCTTCCCCGGAAAAGGTGCGCTCCTCGCCCAGCAGGCGCGGCCAGTTCCAGGCTTCGCGACGCTGCGCCGCGAGCACGACCTCGCGCTGCGCCTTGCCGTCGCGCTTCCAGCCCACGCGCACCTTGTCGCCTTCGTCGAGGTCGGCGAGCAGGCGGCGTGCCTCGGCCAGCGCGGACGCGGAGTCGCGGCCATCCACGCGCTGGCCGTTGATGGCGACGAGCACGTCGCCGCCTTGCAGCCCGGCGCGGGCTGCCGGCCCGTCGGGCGTGACCGCGCGGACGCGCACGCCGCCTTCATCCGGGCCCAGCACCACGCCCACCATGGCGCGGTCGGGATCGCCGAGATAGCGGAAGGCATAGGCCCTCGGCCCGGCATCGCCCAGCTGCAGCGAGAGGTCTGCCATGCGGCGGGAGAGCGCCTGCATCTGGCTGCGCAGGTCTTCGAGCTCGCGTCGCGCGGCCTCGGGGTCGGTGGTGGCCGCAGGCGCTGCGGGCGCCGTCTTGGCAGCCGCCGCATTGGCCGCCGAAACGGAGCGGGCGTCGGCAGCGGGGTCGGCCGCCATCGCCAGCGGCATCGCGCCGGCGAGGAGCAGGGTGGCAAGGAAGCGTTTCATGCGAGGTGTCCTCGGTCGGTTGCGGCAGGCGCGCGGCGCGCGTCAGTTGTACAGGGTGGGCCGGCCGTCGAGGCCGGATGCATCGGTGTCGTGCGCGGCGACGGCGAAAGCCTGTGCGCGCACAGTGGCGAGGTCTTCCAGCAGCGCCACCCGCTGGCGCCACAAGGGCAGCGCATCGGCCGGCCCCCGCGTCGCGCCGAGCTGCAGGTCCACCAGCCCGATCAGGTCTTCCAGTTCGACCGCGGCCATCAGGTTGCGGCCGTCCTGCGGCGCATGCGCGCTGACTCCGGCAATCCACCGCTCCAGCGTCTGCGAGCGCTGGTGCAGGCTGGCGATTTCCTCCAGGCCATCCGCGTTCGCGCCGGCTGGCGCTGTACTGGCCGCTGCCGTCGCCGGCAGGGCGGGTTCGTGTTGCACGAGGCGGGTGCGCGGCAGCAGCAGGGCGAGGGCGGCGACGGATGCCGCCAGCGCGAGGGCGATCCGGCGGTGCCGGCGGGGCGCGCGGCGCGATGCCGCGAGTGCCTGTGCCAGCTCCGGCCAGAGGTCGGGCGCAGGCGTTGCCGGGGGCAGTGCGCGCAGCGCTGCGGCGAGGGCGGGATCGCGGGTCATGTGCAGGGTGTCGGCGCGGCCAGGCATGGCGCGTTCTCCGGTGGCGGGTCGAGCAGGGCACGCAGGCGGCTGCTGCCGCGCGCGACCTGTGATTTCGAGAAGCTCACCGACCTGCCGGTGAGCGTGGCGATTTCCTGGTGCGTGTATTCCTCGACGTGGTACAGCCACAGCACGCTGCGGGTCAGCGGCGGCAGCGCCTGCAGGGCGCGTTCGAGGTGGCGCGAATCGGTGAAGGCGGGCAGGCCCGCGGGTTCGGCCGGTGCGTCCGCGTCGTCTGCAAGGCGCTCGAACACCAGGGTGCGCTCGTGCCGCAGGCGCATCAGGGCCTGGTTGACCACGATGCGCCGCAGCCAGCCCCAGAACGGCGACTCGCCGCGGAACTGGCCGATGCGCTGGAGGACGTGCAGCATCGCGTCGTGCACGGTCTCGCGTGCACCCTCGGCGTCACCCAGCATGCGCAATGCGAGCGTGTAGGCCGGGCGTTCGAACAGGCGGTACACCTGCTCGAGCGCGCGCGCGTCGCCGCGCCGTGCAGCGGACAGCAGGGACTCGTCGACGTCGATCTGGAAGCTGGTGGCGCTCACGTCTGTCCGGATGCCGCAGCGCGCGAATGGGTCGCACCGGCGACAGGATGGCGCCAGGGACCTGCGCGCGAAAGCACCCGCGCCACGTCGGCGCAACGCGGCCGCGGCGCCGGCACGGGGCTCGGCCATCCCTCGGACAGCGCGTGTCCGGCACCTGTCCGCCGCCCCCGACGGACAGTGTCCGGCCCGGCGGCGTGCGAAGAAAATCTTTGCAAACCAGACACTTTTGGCGTGGCACGGTCATTGCTAAACCACCCGCGGACACCCCGACCCACCCCGGAGAGCCCGATCCATGATTCGCGACACGTCGGCCCAGGACCGCGTCCTGGCCCCCCAGCGCAACCGCCGCCGCCAGTTGACCTGGGCAGGCATCGGGATTGCCGCGGCCATCGCCATCATTGCCTGCATCCCGACCGTGGCGAGCCTGCTCTCGGCCGACTCGGCGGCCAGCAGCGCGCGCCTGCGCATTGCCGAGGTGAAGCGCGGCGACCTCACCCGCGACGTGTCGGTGCAGGGTCGGGTCGTCGCGGCCGTCAGCCCGACCCTCTACACGCGCAGCCCCGGCACCGTCGCCCTCACCGTGAACGCCGGTGACAAGGTCGCCAAGGGACAGGTGCTGGCGGAGGTGGATTCGCCCGAGCTCACCAACAAGCTGAAGCAGGAGCAGGCCACCCTCGACAGCCTCGGCATCGAGGTCGAGCGCGCCGTGATCGACAACCACAAGCGCGAGGCGGCCTCGGAGATGGCGCTGGCGCAGGCCAGCATCGACCGCCAGACGGCCGAACGCGAAGTCGAGCGGAACCGGACCGCATTCGAGCGCGGGGCGCAGTCCGAACTGGAGGTGCTGCGTGCGAAGGACGCCTTGTCCAAGGCGAAGCTGGCCGAGGAAAACGCGCGCCGCAACGTGCAGCTCGACCGCGACAGCCTCGCGTTCGAACTGCGCACGCGGCGGTTCGCGCTGGACCGGCAGAAGCTGCTGGTGCAGGACCTCGAGCGCCAGGTCGATGAACTGAAGCTGCGCTCGCCGGTCGATGGCCAGGTGGGCCAGCTGCTGGTGCAGCAGCGTGCCAACGTGCCGGCCAATGCCGGCATCCTCAGCGTGATCGACCTCAGCGCGCTCGAAATCGAGGTGCAGGTGCCGGAAGTGTTCGCGCACGACCTCGCGCCCGGCATGTCGGCGCAGATCCAGGATGCGAGCGGGCAGTACGCCGGCGAAGTCAGCGCGATCTCGCCGGAAGTCGTCGATGGCCAGGTGACCGGCCGCGTGCGCTTCAGCGGCGAGAAACCGGCCGGCCTGCGCCAGAACCAGCGCCTGACGACGCGCATCCTGATGGACGAACACCCCGGCGTGCTGATGGTCGAGCGCGGTCCCTTCGTCGACACCGGTGCCGGCCGGGTGGCCTACGTCGTGCGCGACGGCACCGCCTGGCGCACGCCGATCGAGGTCGGCGCGACCAGCCTCGATGCGGTGGAGATCGTCAGCGGCCTCAAGGAAGGCGACCGCATCGTCATCTCCGGCACCGACGAGTTCAAGGGCGCGCAACGGGTAGCCTTGTCGCGGTAGAGCCGGGAATGGGGAATAGGGAATGGGGAATGGTTGAAGACAAGCACCCGACCCGGCCTCCAATTCCCGATCCAGGCATTCGCCAATCCCCAATCCCCAATCCCCAATCCCAGCTCCAGGAGACCCCGATGTTGACGATGACCCACCTGCAGAAGGTGTATCGCACGCACCTGATCGAGACCTACGCGCTGCGCGATTTTTCCATCGACGTGCGCGAGGGCGAGTTCGTAGCGGTGACCGGGCCGTCGGGCTCCGGCAAGACCACCTTCCTCAACATCGCCGGCCTGCTGGAGGAGTTCACCGGCGGGGCCTACCAGCTCGACGGCGTGGACGTGCAGGGGCTGGACGACAACCGCCGCTCGCGCCTGCGCAACGAGAAGATCGGCTTCATCTTCCAGAGCTTCAACCTGATCCCCGATCTCGACCTGTTCGACAACGTCGACGTGCCGCTGCGCTACCGCGGCTTCGGCGCGGCCGACCGCAGGAAACGCATCGAGGAAGCCCTCGGCCGCGTCGGCCTCGCCTCGCGCATGAAGCACTACCCGTCGGAGTTGTCCGGCGGCCCGCAGCAGCGCGTGGCGATCGCGCGTGCGCTGGCCGGCGCGCCGCGCCTGCTGCTGGCGGACGAGCCGACCGGCAACCTCGATTCGCTGATGGCGCGCGGCGTGATGGAACTGCTGGAGGAGATCAACCGGCAGGGCACGACCATCGTCATGGTGACGCACGATCCGGAGCTCGCCGCGCGCGCGCACCGCAACGTCCACGTGATCGACGGCCAGGTGACCGATTTCGACGCCGAGCCCGGCCTGGTCAAGCCGGCCGCGGCCACCGGCGAGCAGCGCATGCCCCGCCAGGGCCTTCGCGCCTGAGCGCCGACCGTCCAGAACCCGAGGTGACGTGACATGCCTTCCCCCGCTCATCACGAACCAGGCAGCGCCGGTCCCGGCCTGTCGATGTTCGGCTACTACCTGCAACTGGGCCTGCGCAGCCTGCGCCGCAACCCGATCCTGACCGCGTTGATGGTGGTCGGCATCGGCCTCGGCATCGCCGCCAGCATGACGACCCTGACCGTGCTGCACCTGATGGGCAGCGATCCGATTCCATCCAAGAGCGATCGCCTGCACTACGTGCAGCTGGACAACTGGAGCGGCGACCAGCCGTACTACGACGACGGCCGGCCGCCCGACCAGATCACCTACCGCGATGCGGTGGCGCTGATGGAGGCGGGCAAGGCGGACCGCCAGGCGGCGATGTTCAAGCTGTCGATGCCGATCCAGCCGGAGAACCCGAAGGTCAAGCCGTTCCAGTCGCTCGGGCGCGTGACCTACAGCGATTTCTTCGCCATGTTCGAGCCGCGCTTCACCTACGGCGGCCCGTGGAACAGCGAGCAGGACAGGGGCCACGCCCGCGTGGTGGTGCTCAGCCACGACACCAACGAGAAGCTGTTCGGCGGCCAGGACAGCGTCGGCAAGAGCGTGCGCATGGACGGCACCGACTACCGCGTGGTCGGCGTGCTGGCGGACTGGAACCTGCGCTTCAAGTACTACGACCTCACCAACGGCGCGTTCACGGACGAGGACGAGTTCTTCATGCCGTTCACAACCGCGATCGACCTGCAGAAGCGTTCGACCGGCAACAACAGCTGCTGGCGTTCGCCCGAGGGCGACGGCTGGCAGTCCTACATCGACTCGGACTGCGTCTGGATCCAGATGTGGGTGGAACTGGACTCGCCGGCCCGGCTGGCCGAATACCAGGGCTTCCTCGACCGCTACGTCGGCGAGCAGAAGAAGCTCGGCCGCTTCCCGCGCCCGCTCAACAACCGCCTGCTCGACGTCAACGCATGGATGCAGGACCAGCGCGTGGTCTCGCGCGACGTGGAAGTGCAGACCGGTCTGGCCTTCGCGTTCCTGATCGTGTGCCTGGTCAACACCATCGGCCTCCTGCTCGCCAAGTTCACCCGCAAGGCGGGCGAGATCGGCCTGCGCCGCGCGCTAGGTGCGAGCCGGCGCGAGGTGTTCACCCAGTTCCTGGTCGAATCGGGCGTGGTCGGCCTCACCGGCGGCGTGCTCGGCCTGATGCTGACGGGGCTGGGCCTGCTCGCGGTGCGCGCGCTGTACGAGGACTACCAGACCGTCGCCCAGCTCGACTGGACCATGGTGCTGGTGACCATCGTGCTCGCCATCGTCTCGGCCCTCCTCGCCGGGTTGTACCCGACCTGGCGCGCCTGCCGGGTGCAGCCGGCGGCGCAGTTGAAGGTGTGAGGGCAGGGAATGGGGAATAGGGAATAGGGAATGGCAAGAGCAAGAGCCCACCACCCCGGCGAACCGCGCCGATTCCACCTTCCCCGAGAGCCACGAACCGACACGGACCAACGACCTGCTTTTGACGATTCCCCATTCCCCATTCCCCATTCC
>JAEZQS010000199.1 GCA_023412995.1 Pseudomonadota bacterium | reverse complement strand
GCCGAAGGCCTGGCACAGCCGCGCCGGGCCACTGCAGAGGGCGCGGTCGGCCAGCCCGGCGCCACGCCGCGCGCGCATCCGCTCCAGCCCGTCCAGCGGTTCGGCGGCGCGCAGCAGCACGCCGATGCCGACCCCTTCCTCGCCGCACACGGTGTTCGCGCACCAGTGCATGCCGTAGGTGAAATAGACGTAGAGGTGCCCGGGCGGGCCGAACATGCTGGCGTTGCGCGCGGTCTTGCCGCGGAAGGTATGCGCGGCGGCATCGTCGGCGCCGCAATACGCCTCCGTCTCGACGATGCGCGCGCGGCAGCCGTCCGGGCCGAGCAGGATCTTGTTGAGCAGTTCCGGCGCGACCGCGCGCGAATCGCGGCGGAAGAAGTCGCGCGGCAGGACGTCGAGGCGAGGGTGGCCGGTGGCTGCGGCGGCAGCCGGGGCATTGCGGGATCGGGGTGGCACGGGGAAAGGGCAGGAAGCAGTTGCGCCATTCTAGCGCGGCGCCGCCCGCGCGCCGCGCAGGCTTCCCGATGCCGTCACCCGGCTCGGGAGCCCAGTGCCTCGCGCGGGCTGGCCCCGGACGCCGGGTCCCGGCGTTTGCCGGGACGATGGAGGAGCGCTACGCGCCAGGATTCCTGTTGCCGCCCGCCTTGGCCGCCTTGCGCGCCTGCATCCAGGTGCGCAGTTCGTCCATGGCGACGTAGCCGTCGTGGTCGGCGTCGATCTGGTCGAAGCGGTCCGCCAGGCGCGGCATGCCCTTGCCCATCTCGGCCTTGCTGAGGCGGTGGTCGCCATCGGTATCGGCGGCCTTGACGCGCTCGAGGAACTGGCCGCGGCGATCGGCCTGGCCGCCGCTGGCCGACTGCGCCGTCGCAGCGGTCGCGCTGCAGGACAGCAGCACCAGGGCGCACAGCGGCAGCACGCGGGGCATGGCGTTCATGGAGCACTCCGGCAGGAAGGGGGCGCCATCGTAGCGCGCGGCCATGGCGCCAGCGCGACCGGGCGCCAGCCCCATTCGTCCCGGTTCAGCTCAGGCGAGGCCGGATGCCACGAAGTGCGGATTGTCGAAACCCGGCTTGCCGTAGCGCAGGGGCGCGCCGTCCAGGTCGGTCACCCGTCCGCCAGCCGCTGCGAGCACGGCATGGCCAGCGGCAATGTCCCACTCCATGGTGCGGCCCAGGCGCGGATAGAGGTCGGCCTCGCCCGCGGCGACCAGGCAGAGCTTCAACGACGAGCCGGCGTTGCGCAGGGCCGCAACCGGGCGACCGCCGAGGAAGGCATCCAGCGCGGCCGCGTCGCCATGCGAGCGGCTGGCAACCACGGTCAGCCCTTCCGGCGGCACCTGGCGGCACCGGATCGGGCACCGCCCGCCGCCTTCCTCCACCCATGCGCCATGACCGACGCGGCCGGCGAAGAGGCGTCCGATGGCGGGCGCCAGTACCACCCCGAGGACCGGTGTACCGTCCTCCACCAGGGCGATGTTGACGGTGAACTCGCCGTTGCGGCTGATGAACTCCTTCGTGCCGTCGAGCGGATCGACCAGCCAGAAGCGCGCCGCGGATTGCGGTACTTGGCCCGCCGCGACCGCTTCCTCGGCCACGATCGGCACGCCGGGCGCCAGCTCGCGCAGGGCGGCGACGATGACGGCCTCGGCGCGCTCGTCGGCCAGCGTCACCGGCGAGGCATCGGCCTTGCCGCGTACCTCGAAGTCGCTGGCATAGATCGCCATCACCACCTCGCCGGCCTGCCGGGCAATGCCGCACACCGCTTCCAGCCACTCGTTCGCCATTCGTCGCTCCAGGGAATGATGGACAGGCCGGCCGCGCCGGCCGCAGGCGGGCAGAAACCGGACTCGACCGTTGATTTTTCGTTTCCCGCCGGGCCCGTGCCGCGCTACCATGCGCCACGATCCGGGCGTTGCCGGCTTTTCCGGCGTCGCCAGGCCCTTGGGGGAAGTCTGCCATGACACGTGAAGACGAGTGCACCCTGGCGGTGCAGGATGCGCCGACGGCGCCATCCATGACCACCGATCCGGCGCGCCTCACGCACCTGCAACGGCTGGAAGCGGAAAGCATCCACATCATGCGGGAAGTGGTGGCCGAGTGCGAACGCCCGGTCATGCTCTACTCGATGGGCAAGGACAGCGCCGTGATGCTGCGCCTGGCGGCCAAGGCATTCTTCCCCGCGCGGCCGCCGTTCCCGCTGCTGCACGTGGACACCACGTGGAAGTTCCGCGCGATGTACGAGATGCGTGCGCAGGCCGCGCGCGAGCACGGCATGGAACTGCTGGTGCACCAGAACCCCGAAGCGCTCGCCCTCGGCATCAACCCCTTCACGCACGGCTCGCAGATCCACACCGACATGTGGAAGACCGAGGGCCTCAAGCAGGCGCTCGACCTGCACGGCTTCGACGCCGCGTGCGGCGGCGCGCGCCGCGACGAGGAGAAGTCGCGCGCGAAGGAGCGCGTCTTCTCCTTCCGCAGCGCGCAGCACCGCTGGGACCCGAAGAACCAGCGACCG
Source organism: Pseudomonadota bacterium (assembly GCA_023412995.1). Classification (GTDB taxonomy): domain Bacteria; phylum Pseudomonadota; class Gammaproteobacteria; order Xanthomonadales; family Rhodanobacteraceae; genus Dokdonella_A. The sequence goes on along the minus strand of JAEZQS010000199.1, from coordinate 2,420 downwards.
GAACTGTGGCATCTCTACAACGCGCGCAAGCACAAGGGGCAGTCGATCCGGGTGTTCCCGCTCTCGAACTGGACCGAACTCGACGTGTGGCAGTACATCCACCTCGAGCAGATCCCGATCGTGCCGCTGTATTTCGCCGCGGAACGCCCGGTGGTCGAGCGCGACGGCACCCTCATCATGGTCGACGACGAACGCATGCCGCTGCGTCCCGACGAGGTGCCGATGATGCGCAAGGTGCGCTTCCGCACCCTCGGCTGCTATCCCCTCACCGGCGCGGTGGAATCGGAAGCCGAAACCCTGGTCGAAGTGATCCAGGAAACGCTGCTGGCACGCACGTCCGAGCGGCAGGGGCGGGTGATCGACCACGACGGCGCCGCCTCGATGGAAAAGAAGAAGCAGGAAGGCTACTTCTAGCCCGGAGCCGGCCGCGTCCGCCGGCCGCGCAACCCTTGCCCACCGCCACGTCCCGAAGGCAGCCATGGCCCACGTTTCCGACCTGATCGCGACCGACATCGAGCGCTACCTGCGCCAGCACGAGGTCAAGAGCCTGCTGCGCTTCATCACCTGCGGCAGCGTGGACGACGGCAAGAGCACGCTGATCGGGCGCCTGCTGTACGACTCGAAGATGCTGTTCGAGGACCAGCTGAGCGCGGTGGCGGCCGAATCGCGCCAGTGGGGCACGCAGGGCGATTCGATCGATTTCGCGCTGCTGGTGGACGGCCTTGCCGCCGAGCGCGAGCAGCGCATCTCGATCGACGTCGCGTACCGCTTCTTCTCCACCGACCGGCGCAAGTTCATCGTCGCCGACACGCCCGGGCACGAGCAGTACACGCGCAACATGATCACCGGCGCGTCCACCGCGGACGTCGCGGTGATCCTGGTCGACGCACGCAAGGGCCTCCTGACGCAGACCTGCCGGCACAGCTACCTCGCCGCGCTGATCGGCATCCGCAAGATCGTGCTGGCGGTCAACAAGATGGACCTGGTGGACTGGTCCGAGGACGTCTTCCGCACCATCGAGCAGGACTACCGCGAGTTCGCCGCGCGCATCGGCCTGGACGACATCGTCGCCATCCCGCTGTCGGCATTGCGCGGCGACAACATGCTGGAGCCGAGCGCCGCCTCGCCCTGGTACCGCGGTTCCACCCTGATGGGCTACCTCGAGAGCGTGGAACTGGACGAGGCGCGCATGCAGGAAGGCCCGTTCCGCTTCCCGGTGCAGTGGGTCAACCGGCCCAACCTCGATTTCCGCGGCTACTCGGGACTGGTGTCGAGCGGCGTGGTGCGCCCGGGCGACCGTATCCGCGCGCAGCCGTCCGGACGCGAAAGCCGGGTCGCGCGCATCGTCACAGCCAACGGCGACCTGCCGCTCGCGGTCGCCGGGCAGTCGGTCACGCTGACCCTCACCGACGAAATCGACATTTCGCGCGGCGACACCATCGCCGCGGCGGATGCGCCGCCGGAAGTGTCCGACCAGTTCGAGGCGACCATCGTCTGGATGGCCGAGGACGCGCTGCTGCCGGAGCGCTCCTACCTGCTCAAGCTCGGCACCTGCACCACCAGCGTCGCGGTCACCGAGATCAAGTACAAGATCAACGTCAATACGCTCGAGAAGCTCGCCGCCAAGACCTTCGAGCTCAACGAGATCGGCGTGTGCAACCTCGCGCTCGACCGGCCGGTGCCGTTCGACCCCTACGCCAGCAACCGCGACACCGGCGGCTTCATCCTGATCGACCGCATGAGCTGCCGCACCGTCGGCGCCGGCATGCTGCACTTCGCGCTGCGCCGCGCGCAGAACATCCACCTGCAGCACATGGACGTCGACAAGGGCGCGCGCGCCGCGCTGAAGGGCCAGCGCCCGGTGGTGCTGTGGTTCACCGGCCTGTCCGGCGCCGGCAAGTCGACCATCGCCAACCTGGTCGAGAAGAAGCTGCACGCGATGGGCCGGCACTCCTACCTGCTCGATGGCGACAACATGCGCCACGGCCTCAACAAGGACCTCGGCTTCACCGAGGTGGACCGCGTCGAGAACATCCGCCGCGTGGCCGAAGTCGCGCGCCTGATGGTGGACGCCGGCCTGATCGTGCTGACCGCGTTCATCTCGCCGTTCCGCTCCGAGCGAGACATGGCGCGGCGCATGCTCGCCGAGGGCGAGTTCATCGAGGTGCACGTCGACACGCCGCTCGATGTCGCCGAGCAGCGCGACGTCAAGGGCCTCTACCGCAAGGCGCGCCGCGGCGAACTGGAGAACTTCACCGGCATCGATTCGCCCTACGAGGTGCCGCTCGACCCGGAACTGCGCGTCAACACGGTCGACTGCAGCGCCGACGCGGCGGCGGACCTGGTGGTCTCGCACCTGCGCGATCGCGGCCTCATTGCATGATCCGCCGCGCCCCCCCCCGGGGGGGCCGCCCCCGCCC
>JAEZQS010000190.1 GCA_023412995.1 Pseudomonadota bacterium | reverse complement strand
GCGCGCCGGCAGCGGATCCTTCCAGTCGTGCCCGGCGCAGCTCCCACGCGACCACCTGCACGGCCTGGGCGAGGTTGAGCGAAGGGCATCGGGGATCGGTCGGGATGGCAATGGCGGCGTGGCAGCGCGCCAGTTCCTCGTTGGACAGGCCCGAGCGCTCGTTGCCGAACACCAGCGCGACGTCCTCGCCCGCCACGGCGGCAGCCAGCACCCGCGCAGCCATGGCGCCCGGCCCGAGTTCCTCCAGTTCGATGCCGCGCCGCCGCGCGGTGGCGCCGAGCACCAGCTGGGCGCCCTCGATCGCGTGCGGGAGATCGGCGTGGACCCGCGCCGTCGCCAGCACGCCGCCGGCGTTCGCTGCCATCGCCGTCGCATCGGCATGCGGGAAGGCCTGCGGCGCAACCAGCACCAGGCGATCGAAGCCCATCGTGCGGATGGCGCGTGCCGCCGCGCCGATGTTGCCCGGATGCGAGGTATGCGAGAGGACGAATCGGATGCGCGCTGCCGGCGCGGGGTCGATGCCTTTGGCTGTCATGCGGATTCCGGCTGGATGTGGCTGGCCGCGCTTCGTCGGCGGGCACCGATCTGTTACCCTCGGCGGCCGGGCGCGGCACATTCGCCGTCGCTGCCCGCTCCGCCAGCGGAACCCGCAATGCCCAGACCCGCCGTCAACGTGGCGGTGCGCGCCGCGCGCGCCGCCGGCCAGATCATCCTGCGCTACATGAACCGCCTGGACAGCCTCGAGGTGGTGGCCAAGCAGCGGCACGACTACGTGTCGGAAGTCGATCGCATGGCCGAAGCGGAAATCATACGCGAACTCAAGCGCGCCTATCCGCGTGATGCCGTGCTCGCGGAGGAATCGGGCTCCAGCGGCACCGCGCGCAACACGTGGGTGATCGACCCGCTCGACGGCACCCACAACTACCTGCGTGGCATCCCGCATTTCTGCGTCTCGATCGGCCTCCTGGAGAACGGCGAGCCGACCCTCGGCGTGGTCTACGACCCCTTGCGCGACGAGATCTTCAGCGCGAGCCGCGGCGATGGCGCCTACCTCAACGACCGCCGCATCCGCGTCAGCCGCCGCGACGGCCTCGGCGACGCCTTGCTGGCGACCGGTTTCCCGTTCCGCCAGCGCCGCCACATGGACGCGCACCTCGGCATCACGCGCGTCCTGCTGAACGACATCGAGGACCTGCGGCGAGCCGGTTCGGCCGCGCTCGACCTGGCCTATGTCGCCGCGGGCCGGCTCGACGGCTATTACGAATTCGGCCTGCAGCCGTGGGACATGGTTGCCGGCTGCGTGATCGTGCGCGAAGCCGGCGGGCGCTACTGCAACCTCGCCGGCGACGACGGCGTGCCGGCCAGCGGCAACCTGGTCGCGGGCAATGTCGCCGTCGCCAATGCACTGGTCAAGGCCGTCGCGCCTGTGCTGCCGCCCGAGCTGGCACGCTAGCTCGCCTGACCCCCGGTCCGCCTCGGCCGCGGCATCGCCGCACCGCCCGTGCGGTACCAGCAAACCCGACCTTCGCCCAAAAAAGAAGCCCGGCTTGCGCCGGGCTTCCCGTATCACCCTTGGAACCAGGCTTACATGCCCGGGTTCTGCACGTTCAACTCGGTGCGGCGATTGCGCGCGCGCCCTTCCTTGGTCGAGTTGGTGTCGATCGGCTGGCTCTCGCCGAAGCCACGGATCGCCGTGATGCGGCTGGCATCGATGCCGTGCGAGGTCAGGTAATCGGCCACGATCTGCGCGCGACGCTCCGACAGGCCCTGGTTGTACTGGTCGGTACCGACCGAGTCGGTGTGGCCGTCCAGCTCGACCTTGATGTCGGGGTAGCGGTTGAGGGCGTCGATCGCCTGGTCCAGGATCGCCACGGAGTCGGCGGTCGGCGTCTGCAGGGTCGGCTCGATGTTCGATTCGCCCTTCTTGGGACGGTCGAACTTGAAGTTGACGCCGCGCAGGTCGATCACGACCTTCTGCGGGCAGCCGTCCGGACCAACGATGGCACCCGACGCCGTATCCGGGCAGCGGTCGTCGCAGTTGTTCACGCCGTCGTTGTCGTCGTCGAGCGTATGGCAATCCGGGGCCGGCGGCGGCGCAGCGGCCTCGACCGGTGCCGGCGGTGCCTCGCGGGTGCCGAAGTTGTAGACCAGGCCGACGCTGACGATGCCGTCGACGTAACCACTCTCGCTGGCGATGTTGTAACCGAGCGCCTCGGAGAGGTTGCCACGGGTGTTGTTGTCGTGGTCGTAGCGGGCCGCGATCTCGCCGCGCAGGGCGAGGCGCTCGGACATGTTGTACTGCACGCCGGCACCAATGGTCGCCATCGGATCCCAGCCGCCGCCGTCGCTGAAGCCGGCGTCTTCGAGCAGGAAGCCCGAATAGGCCTTGTGGCGGAGGGCGCCGACGCCAGCCATCACGTAGGGACGCAGCTGCGAGCCTTCGTCACCGAAGAACCAGCGACCGGTCACGCCCAGGCCCACGCTCTCCCACTCGTGGCCGGCGCGCCAGGAACCGCCGTCGAAATCGGCGTTGTTGATGGTGTATTCGAAATCGACGGCCAGGTGCGGGTTGACCCACACGCCGACGCCGATGCCGCCCCACACCGAGGTGTCGGTCTCGCGGCTGCTGTCCGAGAAATTGGCGCCGACGCGGGGAGCAATGTAGAAATTGCCGAAGTCCTGCGCCGAGGCCGTCGCGGTTCCGCCGACGAGCGCGAGGGCGATGAGCGCGCTAAGGGCATTGCGTTTCATTGTAGAGGTCTCCTCTCTTTTTCGTTTGGTATTAGGCATGCGCCCGCCCAATCTCCGCAGGACGCCTCACGCGTTCCCGGACAAGCCGGACAACGCCGGGGAAACGTGCGCTTAACACTCTAGCACGGGCTCAGGGGCTGCGGCGTGGAGTTTAGCCACAGCTCAGCCCGGGAGCCAGCGATTGTGAAGATGCCGTTAATGGGGCAGTCAGTCAAGCCCGAAAAGGTCCAGCAAGCGGTTGACCGGCAAGGCATCCAGGGCCGCCGGATCGGCGGTGACGGCGAGGATCTGTTCCACCCGGCTGGCAGGCAGGTGCCCGGCAATGGCTGCCTCGAACTTGCGCAGCAGCACCGGGATGCCCTCCGCGCGGCGCCGGCGGTGGCCGATCGGGTAGTCGATCGACACCTTTCCGGTGGAGCTTCCGTCGCGGAAGAACACCTCCACCGCGTTGCCGATGTAGCGCTTTTCCGGGTCGAAGTACTCGGCGGTGAAGCGCGGTTCCTCGCTCACGACCATGCGCGCGCGCAGCGCATCGATGCGCGGGTCGGCAGCGACGGCGTCGGTGTAGTCCTCGGCGGTCAACCGCCCGAACAGGAGCGGCACGGCCACCATGTACTGGATGCAATGGTCGCGGTCGGCGTAGTTCGCCAGCGGTCCGGTCTTGTCGATGATGCGTACGCCCGCTTCCTGGGTGTGGATGACGACGCGCTCGATCTCCTCGATGCGGCCGGCCACCAGCGGGTGCAGCTGCATCGCGCACTCCACCGCCGTCTGGGCGTGGAACTCGGCCGGATAGCTGATCTTGAGCAGCACGTTCTCCATCACGTAACTGCCGAAGGGCCGCTCGAACTCGAACGGCTTGCCGCCGAAGGCGACGTCCTGGAAACCCCAGGTCTTCGCCGACAGCGCCGACGGGTAGCCGACGCAGCCCTTCACCGCGTTGAGCGCATGGATGACGGCACGGCGGCAGGCATCGCCGGCGGCCCAGCTCTTGCGCGGGCCGGTGTTGGGCGCATGGCGGTAGGTGCGCAGCGCGCCGTTGTCGATCCAGCTGTTGGAGACGGCGTTGATGATTTCGTCCTTGCCGCCGCCGAGCAGGCGCGTCGCCACCGCGGTCGAGGCGAGGCGGACCAGGATCACGTGGTCGAGGCCGACGCGGTTGAAGGAGTTGCGCAGCGCGTAGCAACCCTGGATCTCGTGTGCCTTGATCGCGTGGCCCAGCACGTCGCGGACGGTCAGCGGCGAGCGGCCTTCCTGCAGCGCCTGCCGCGACAGGTAGTCGGCCACTGCGAGGATCGTGCCGAGGTTGTCGGAAGGATGGCCCCACTCGGCCGCCAGCCAGGTGTCGTTGAAGTCGAGCCAGCGCACCTGCACGCCGATGTTGTAGGCGGCCTGCACGGGATCGAGTTCCCAGGAGGTTCCCGGCACGCGCGCACCGCCCGGCAGCACCGCGCCCGGGACCAGTGGCCCGAGGTGGCGCGTGCAGTCGGGGAACTTCATCGCCAGCATGGCGCAGGCGAGCGAGTCGAGCAGGACGTAACGGGCCGTGTTCCAGGCCTCTTCCGAGTCGATGCGGTAATCGACCACGTAGTCGGCGATGTCGACCATCGAGCGGTCGGGTTCCGGCCGGGCGGCCGAACGGATGTCGTGCTGGGACATGGCGGGTTCCGTAGGGTGGTGGTGCGGCAGTGCGGGGCGGACGGCCGGGATGGCGTGCCAGTGGTGGCGCGGAACCCGTCCGCGGCGCTGTCGCGGGGGCGCGCATTGTGCCAGATGCGCCTGCGCGCCTCATCCGCCGGCCATGCTGCAGCGGACCGGCGGGCTTGCCGGGATGGCGCCCGCCGGGCATCGTGGCTACATCGCCACCGCTGGACGCGCCGTGCGCTACCCGAACCTGTTCGCCCCGCTCGACCTCGGTTTCGCCACCCTGCCCAACCGCGTGCTGATGGGTTCGATGCACACCGGGCTGGAGGACCGCGCACGCGATTTCGACAAGCTGGCGGCGTATTTCGCCGAGCGCGCACGCGGCGGCGTGTCGCTGATGGTGACCGGCGGCTTCGCACCCAACATCGAAGGCTGGCTGGCCCCGTTCGGCGGCCGCCTGTCGATGCCATGGCACGTGCCGCGCCACCGCAAGGTGACACGCGCGGTGCACGCCGAGGGCGGGCGCATCTGCCTGCAGATCCTGCATGCCGGGCGCTATGCCTGGCACCCGCTGTCGGTGGCGCCGTCGAAGGTGAAGTCGCCGATCACGCCGTTCACGCCGCGCGCGCTCGGCGAGCGGGGCATCCAGCGCACCATCGCCGCCTTTGCCAACTGCGCGCGGCGGGCGCAGGACGCCGGTTACGATGGCGTCGAGGTGATGGGCTCGGAAGGCTACCTCCTCAACGAGTTCCTCTGCAGCCGCACCAACCGGCGCGAGGACGGCTGGGGCGGGAGCGTGGGCAACCGCCAGCGGCTGGCGGTGGAGATCGTGCGGCGCATCCGCGCCGCGGTCGGCCGCGACTTCATCCTGATCTACCGCCTGTCCATGCTCGACCTGGTCGAGCGCGGCCAGTCATGGGACGAGATCGCGGGCCTCGCGCGCGCGGTCGAAGCGGCGGGTGCGACGCTGATCAACACCGGCATCGGCTGGCACGAGGCGCGCATCCCGACCATCGTCACCAGCGTGCCGCGCGCGGCCTTTGCCTGGGTCACCCGGCGCCTGAAGGAAGAGGTCTCGCTGCCGCTCATCACCACCAACCGCATCAACCGGCCGGAAGTGGCCGAAGCCCTGCTCGGCAGCGGCGCGGCGGACATGGTGTCGATGGCGCGGCCGTTCCTCACCGACCCGGAGTGGGTGCGCAAGGCGCGCGAGGATCGCGCTGCCGACATCAACACCTGCATTGCCTGCAACCAGGCCTGCCTCGACCACGTGTTCGAGAACAAGCGCGCGAGCTGCATCGTCAACCCGCGCGCCTGCCACGAGACGGAACGGGTGATCACGCCGGCAGCGGTGCGCAAGCGCATGGCCGTCGTGGGAGCAGGCCCGGCCGGACTCGCCTGCGCGACCACGCTGGCCGAGCGCGGCCATGCGGTCACCCTGTTCGAGCAGGATGCGGAAATCGGCGGACAGTTCATCCTGGCGCGCCGCATCCCTGGCAAGGAAGAGTATGCCGAGACGCCGCGCTGGTACGCGCGGCGCATTGCCCAGCTCGGCATCGAGCTGCGCCTGTCCACGCGCGCGACGCCGGCGCTGCTGCGCGACGGGCGCTTCGACGACATCGTGTTCGCCACCGGCGTCTCGCCGCGCCGCGTCACGATCCCCGGGAGCGACCGGCCGAACGTGCTGGATTACTCCGACGTGCTGGCGCGTGGGGCGACGGTCGGCAAGCGGGTCGCGATCATCGGCGCGGGGGGCATCGGCTTCGACGTCGCCGAATTCCTGGTTGCGTCCGCGCCATCGCCCACCACGGACATCGCGCGGTGGATGCACGAGTGGGGCGTGGATACCACGCTGCACGCACGCGCCGGGCTGGTGCCTGCCCGCCCGGAACCGCCGGAGCGGCAGGTGTGGCTGCTGCAACGCACGCCGGGCAAGCCCGGCCGGCGACTCAACAAGACCACCGGCTGGGTGCATCGGGCCAGCCTCGCCGCCAAGGGCGTCACGATGCTCGGCGGGGTCGTCTACGAGCGCATCGACGACGCCGGCCTGCATGTACGCCTCGGCGACCAGGCGCAGGTGCTGCCGGTGGACACGGTGGTGGTCTGCGCCGGGCAGGAGCCGGACCGCCGCCTGCACGATGAACTGGCCGGCGGCGACCTGCACGTCCACCTGGTCGGCGGCGCCCACGTTGCCGCCGAACTGGACGCCAAACGCGCCATCCTGGAAGCCACCGAGCTCGCCATGCGGCTCTGACGCCGATCGCGAGGCACGCCGGCGCGTTCGCTGCCGCCGGCGCCAATCCCTCATCCATCACGCCAACCCGCGGATGCTCTACCTCAGCGCGGTGGGACCTGCGCCGTGTGCCGGCCAGGACACGTCGATGGAGAACGGCGTCGCGGGCAGCGATGCCGACGGCGACGGGACACCGGATGCACGGCCGGCTGTTACAAATTCGCGGGCGGCCAGCGCGGCGCGCGCGCCGCAATCGCGGCGGGCGGCAGCGTCGCTCCGGCTTGACCCGACCCGGCGCGCCCCCATCTCGACCGGATTGCCCACGGAGACCCGACCATGAAGCTCTACTACCTGCCCGGCGCCTGCTCGCTTGCCGACCACATCGTGCTGGAATGGAGCGGGCAACCCTACGAGATCCACCGCGTCGGGCGCGACGAGCTGAAGTCGCCGGGTTACCTGCGCCTCAATCCCAACGGTTCAGTGCCGACGCTGGAACATGACGGGTTCGTCCTGACGCAGAATGCCGCCATCCTGCACTACCTGGCAGACCTGAATCCGGCCGCCGGGCTCGCGGGCGGCGACACGCTGCAGGGCCGTGCGGAGGTCAACCGCTGGCTGGCGCTGGTCAACGCGGACATCCATCCGACGTTCAAGCCGCTGTTCGGCGCCACTGCCTACCTGGAAGACGCGGCGATGATCGAGCGGACGAAGCAGGCCGCGCGCGACAAGCTGCGCACGTACTACGAGCAGGTCGATGCGCAGCTCGACGGACGCGACTGGATTGCCGGCACGCGATCGATTGCCGACCCGTACCTCTTCGTGACGCTGCGCTGGGCACGCAAGTTCGGCGTCGACCTGTCCGGCCTCGCCAACGTGGAACGCTACCTCACGCGGATGGAAGACGATCCCGGCGTGCGCGAGGCGGTGCAGGCGGAGAGCTGAGCGGGGGGCCAGGGGCTAGCCAGGGGCTAGGGGCTGGGGGCTAGGAGCTGAAGGCCAAGGCGGTCGTGCCGCTGGTGGGGTTGCAGCACTGTGCGTGCGACGGATGCCTGCGGATGGCGTTGCAGCCGGGCACGCTGTGGTCGCGCTTGCGGAGCCTGCAAGAGCCGTGCTCCTGCAGGCGGCGCAGTCGCGACCGCGGATCCGCTACTCACCTCGCGTCGAGCGGCACGAACAGCCGGTCTTCCGGCCCGGTGTAGTTGGCGCTCGGGCGGATGATCTTGCCGTCGATGCGCTGTTCGATCACGTGCGCGGCCCAGCCCGCGGTGCGCGCGATCACGAACAGCGGCGTGAACATCGCCGTCGGCACGCCCATCAGGTGGTAGCTGACGGCGCTGAACCAGTCGAGGTTCGGAAACATCTTCTTCGCGTCCCACATGACCGTTTCCAGGCGCTCGGCGATGTCGAACAGCCGCATGTCGCCGCGCGCGCTCGAAAGCTCGCGCGCCACTTCCTTGATCACCTGGTTGCGCGGATCGCCAGTGGTGTAGACCGGGTGACCGAAGCCGATCACGACCTCCTTGCGGCCGACGCGTTCGCGGATGTCCGCTTCGGCTTCGTCGGGGGTGCCGTAGCGCTGCTGGATCTCCAGCGCGACCTCGTTGGCGCCGCCGTGCTTGGGACCGCGCAGCGCGCCGATCGCGCCGGTGATGCACGAGTGCATGTCGCTGCCGGTACCGGCGATCACGCGGGCGGTGAAGGTGGAGGCGTTGAACTCGTGCTCGGCGTAGAGGATCAGCGACGTGTGCATCGCGCGGATCCATTGCGCGTCAGGCGCCTTGCCGTGCAGCAGGTGGAGGAAATGCGCCCCGATCGATTCGTCGCCGGTCTCTACCTCGATGCGGCGCCCGTTCACGGCGTAGTGGTACCAGTACAGCAGCATCGGCCCGAGCGAAGCCATCAGGCGGTCGGCAATGTCGCGTGCGCCCGCGGCGGCATGGCCTTCCTTTTCCGGCAACGCACACCCCAGCGCAGACACCGCGGTGCGCATCACGTCCATCGGATGGGTCGAGGCCGGCAGCTGCTCGAGCACGCCGCGCACCGCCGCGGGGATGCCGCGCAACGCGGACAGCTTCGCCTTGTACGCGGCCAGCTCGGCGCGGTTGGGAAGCCTGCCGTGCACGAGCAGGAAGGCGATTTCCTCGAACTCGCTGGTCGTGGCGATGTCGAGGATGTCGTAGCCGCGGTAATGCAGGTCGTTGCCGCTGCGGCCGACCGTGCACAGGGCGGTATTGCCGGCGGCCACGCCCGACAGGGCGACGGACTTCTTCGGCTTGAAGGTGGACTGCGGGGTTGCTTCGGTCATGCGGGACTCCAGGGTTCTCGGATGCATCCTTGACGGGCGCCTGCCGCTCCGTCAGTCGTCGAATTGCGCGTCGTCGGGCACCGCCGGGCAGCTGTCGAGCGGAGCGCGGTCGGCGGCCGTCCAGTCCGGCGTATGCACCTGCCAGCATTCGCCAAGGGTCGAGCAGTAGCACGCGCGGATTTCCAGCTTCGCGCGCGCCGCGGCGGCGCGGAAGCGGCGAAAGTCATCCGCGGCGGGAAAGGTCAGCCACTGCAGCGTCTCGCCTGCCGACAGCACGTTGCCGTTGAACGTGCTCTGGCCGTAGTCGATTCCCTCCAGCCCGAGGCTGCGGAACACCGCTTTCCAGTTCCGCTGCGGCGTGCCGCCGACCAGCACCTGTGCGTTCCGGACGATGGCCGGGCCGACGCCCTTGTTGATCCACATGTACTGCATGGCCACGTCGCTGCTGGCCCACAGGAGGTAGGGCCAGACTTCCGCCCGCACCTGCTGGCGCTGCAGGTAGGCGGTGTAGCCGGCCACGCCGAGCGCCAGCAGGCCGATCAGCGACGCGATGACCGCGGCCAGCGCGTCCCAGTGCAGTCCGCGGCCGGCAGCCGCGGCGGGCCGATCCGCCGGCAGCTCACGCGTCGCCATTCACGCCACCATGCCTGCGCCCCTCAACGCCGGGTCGCGAACAGTTCGTCGAGCTTGCGCTCGTAGTCGTGGTAGCCGAGGAAATCGTAGAGCTCCTCGCGCGTCTGCATGGCCGGCACCATCGCCTTCTGCGTGCCGTCGCGGCGGACCGTCTCGTAGAAGGCCAGCGCCGCCTTGTTCATGGCGCGATAGGCGCCGCAGCAGTACAGCGCGATGTCCACGCCGGCACTGCGCAGTTCGTCGAGGGTGAACAGCGGCGTCGCCCCGAATTCGGTCAGGTTGGCGAGGATCGGCACCTTGACCGCGTCGCGGAAGCGGCGGTAGTCCTCCAGCGTCTTCATCGCCTCGGGAAAAACCATGTCGGCGCCCGCCTCGACGTAAGCCACGGCGCGCGCAATGGCGGCATCCATGCCTTCGGCCGCGGCGGCGTCGGTGCGTGCCATGACCACGAAGTCGTCGTCGCGGCGGGCGTCGACGGCCGCCTTGACGCGGTCGACCATTTCCGCCGTCGGCACCACTTCCTTGCCCGGCCGGTGGCCGCAGCGCTTCTGCCCCACCTGGTCTTCCAGGTGCACCGCGGCCACGCCGGCGCGTTCGAACGAACGGATGGTGCGGGCGATGTTGAACGCGCCACCCCAGCCGGTATCGATGTCCACCAGCAGCGGCATGGCGCTGGCTTCGACGATGCGGCGGGCATCGATCAACACGTCGTCCATCGCACTGATGCCGAGGTCCGGCATGCCGAGCGAGTTGGCAGCCACGCCGCCACCGGAAAGGTAGAGGGCGCGGAAGCCGGTGCGTCGCGCCATCAGCGCCGCATAGGCGGTGATGGTGCCGACGACCTGCAGCGGCGGTTCCCCGGCGACGGCGGCGCGGAAGCGCGCCCCGGCGGAAGCGGAATGGCTCATGGCGGTTCCCGCAAAACCGCGATTCTACCCGATGGTGCCGGGCAGGCGCCCGGCGCAGCCCTCAGCCGGCTGCCAGCGGCAACCCTTCATGGCCGGAATTGTGCTGGTGCCGTGCCGCCTGCGGTCGACCCAGCAGGTAGCCCTGGCCCAGCTCGCAGCCCATGTTGACCAGCGCCGCGCGTTGCGCAGGCGTTTCGATCCCTTCGGCCACCACCTCGATGTCGAGCGCCCGCGCAAGCGCGAGGATCGCGGCCACCACCGTACGCGTGGCGCGCACGCCGCTGTCCAGCGCCTGCACGAACGAGCGGTCGATCTTCAGCATGCGCAGCGGCAGCGAATGAAGGTAGCTGAGGGAGGAATAGCCGGTGCCGAAGTCGTCCAGCGCGGCGCCGATGCCGGCGCGCCGCAACCGTTCGAGCGTCGCACGCACCCGCTCCGGGTCGTCCAGCAACGCGCTTTCGGTCACCTCGATCACCAGCCGCGCCGGCGCCAGGCCGGTACGCTCCAGCAGCGCCACCAGGCGTCGCTCGAACTCGGCATGCCGCAGGTGCAGGTTGGAGACGTTGATGGTCAGGAAACCGTCCTGCCTTCCATGCTGCGCCATGCTGCGGCAGGCCTGCTCGAACACGCGCCAGTCGATCGCCTCGATATGGCCGCTGTCTTCGGCCACCTGCAGGAAATCCGCTGGCGCCAGCACGCCATCGCGCGGGTGGTTCCAGCGCAGCAACGCCTCGTACCCCACCGGAGCCGCGTCGGCCAGCCGGCAGATCGGCTGGAACCATGGCTGGAATCCGTCGTGCTGCAGCGACCGTCGCAGTTCGCCTTCGATCGCGAGCACGTCGATGGCGTCGTTGGCGAGCGTCTCGTCGAACAGCTCGAAACGCTTGCGGCCGAGGTTCTTGGCCCGGTACAGCGCGATGTCGGCGTCTCGCAGCACCTCGTCGGCGGCGAGATAGCTGCCGTCGGCGAGGGCGATGCCGATGCTGGCGGATGCCTCGATCTCCTTGCCCGCCACGTGCATCGGCTCACCGAGCACGTCGAGCACGCGACTGGCCACGCGCTGCGCATCGGCCGGGTCGCGCACGTCTTCCAGCAGCACCGCGAACTCGTCGCCGGAGAGCCGCGCGACCATGTCGGGCTCGCGCACGCAGCCGAGCAGCCGCTGCGCCACCTCCTTCAGCATCTCGTCGCCGGCAAGGTGCCCGAGGCTGTCATTGACCACCTTGAAGCGGTCGACGTCCAGGTACAGCAGCGCGCAGCGGCGCGCGGGGTCGCGTTCCAGCAGCGCCAGCACGCGCTCGAGGCGGTCGCGCAGGAAGCCACGGTTGGGCAACCCGGTGAGCGCATCGTGCATCACCTGGTGCTTGAGCTGGCCCTGGATGTGTTCGCGCTCGAGGATCTGCTGCCGCAGCTCGCGCGTGCGCTCCTCCACCCGCAGCTCCAGTTCGGCGTTGGCACGCTGCAGCGACACCGCCGAGCGCCGGCGAAGGATGCTGTTGGCGATCTGCAGCGCGGCGAAGCTGAGCAGTTCCTGGTCGGCGGCATCGTAGGTCAGGTCGTCGGTGTAGCTCTGCACCACGACCAGGCCGATGACGCCCTCGCTGACGCGCAGCGGCACGCCGAGCCAGCATTGCGCCAGGACCTGCACCAGCTCGAGGTCGATTTCGCCGGCGGCGCCGAGCGCCTCGACTTCGGCGCGGTTGCTGCGCAGCGGCTGCCCGTTGCGCAACACGTATTCGCTGAGGCCGCGCCCGAGCGGGCGCACCACCGGGCTTGGCATGCGGTCGTCGACGTAATAGGGGAATTCGAGCCGCCCGCCATCCCCCGAAACGAGCGCGATGAAGAAGTTCCTGGCGTGCAGCAGCTCGCCGACGACGGCATGCACGCGCTGGTAGAAGGTGTCCTCGTCGATGTCGGCCGTCGCGAGTTCGGCGATGTGGAACAGCGCCGCCTGCAGGCGCTCGGCACGCTGGCGTTCGAACACTTCCTGCTGCAGGCCGCGGTTCGCCTCGGCGAGCTCCAGTGTGCGGGCGCGCACCCGTGCCTCCAGCTCGTCCTTGCTCTGCTTGCGCTCCAGCACGGTGAGCAGGTGGCTGGCCACGAACTCGAGCAGGGCGCGGTCGGTCGGGGTGAAGGCGATGTCGGGTTCGTAGCTCTGCACCACCAGGGCGCCATGCACGACGCCATCGCGCACCATCGGCACCCCGAGCCAGTCGAAGCTCTCCGGCCCCACCACCGCCAGGGGGCCGTCGACCTGCCGCGAGATCTGCTCCGTCGTCCCCATCAGGGGTTCGCCGCGCATGAGCAGGTGCCAGGTGAGCGAGCCGCGGCAATCCTCGAGCGGGAATTCGCACGCGGTGTCGGGTGCGTCCTCGTCCTGCGTGTCGGCGTAGTAGAGGAAGCGCAGCGTGCCGCGCTCGCGGTCGCTTCGCACGATGAAGAAGTTCTCGCTGTACATCAACGTGCTGAGAATGACGTGCGCCCGGCGCAGCATTTCCGGCATGTCGAGGTCGGATGCGGCGAGGTCGGAAATGGCGAACAAGGCCCGCTGCAGGGTCTCCGAGCGCTCCAGCCGGGCGTGCGATTCCTGCAAATCGGCGACTGCCAGCACGTGCTCGAGCTTGCGCTCCACCAGCTGCAGGCAGGGCGCCATGGCTGCCATCACCGCCTCCGGCGCCTGACCGTCGGCCAGACGGAGCACGAT
>JAEZQS010000053.1 GCA_023412995.1 Pseudomonadota bacterium | reverse complement strand
ACGCACGCGAACGCTTCATTGACTTCGAACAGGTCCACCTCCTCGGCCTTCCAGCCCGCCTTCTTCAGCACGTTTGCAATCGCAGTCACCGGCGCGGTGGTGAACCATTCCGGTGCTTGTGAATGCGTAGCGTGCGCGACGATGCGTGCGAGCGGCGTGAGGCCGCGTTTAACGGCTTCTTCAGACGACATCAGCACGGTTGCGGCCGCGCCGTCGTTGATGGAGGAGGAACTCGCGGCGGTGATCGTTCCGTCCTTCTTGAACGCAGGCTTGAGCGAAGGGATCTTCGCGATGTCGCACTTGCCCGGTTGTTCGTCGGTGTCGATGGTGACGTCGCCCTTGCGACCGCTCACGACGACCGGCGTGATTTCATTCTTGAACGCGCCCGACTGCACGGCGCCCTGCGCGCGACGCACGCTTTCCGATGCGTACGCATCCTGCTCTTCGCGCGTGAACGCATACTTCTCGACGCACGTTTCGCCGAACACGCCCATCGCTTGCTTGTCGTACGGACTGACGAGACCGTCCCACGCCATGTGGTCGAGCATTTCCATCGAACCGAACTTCGTGCCGACGCGCGAGTTGTTCAACAGGTGCGGTGCGTTGGTCATCGACTCCATGCCGCCGGCGACGACGACGTTCGCCGAACCCGCCTTGATCAGGTCGTGCGCCAGCATGAACGCCTTCATGCCCGAGCCGCACACCTTGTTGATGGTGGTGCAGCCGACGGCCGGCGGGATGCCGGCGGCAAGCGCCGCCTGGCGCGCCGGGGCCTGCCCGAGGTTGGCCGGCAGGACGCAGCCCATGATCACTTCGGAAACCGCGCCCGGGTCGAGTTCCGCCTGCGCCAGTGCGGCGCGGATCGCCGCGGCGCCGAGCGTCGGCGTCGGCACGCCGGTGAACTGGCCGAGGAAGGAACCGATTGCCGTGCGGCGGGCACCGACGATGACGATGTCGGACATGCAGACCTCCAGGAAAATCCGGCGTGGACACGCGGAACCGCCCGATTATGCGCCCGGCTGCTGCGGTGCGGCAATCGCCGCGGCTTGTCGGCGCCGGTGCCGAGCGACTAGCCTGCGCGCATGCGGGGCAGGGGAGCGCTGGCAATCGCGTGGTGCGCGCGGCGGATCGCGATCATCGCGCTCTGCGCGGCGGGCGGGCTTGCGTCGGCGACGCCGGTGCCCGGCATCGAGCAGATCCGCTTCCGCAACTACAGCACGGCCGACGGCCTGCCGCAGGCAACGGCGCGAGCCATCGCGCAGGACGCCGCCGGCTTCCTCTGGGTCGGCACCCAGGATGGCCTGGCGCGTTTCGACGGCTATGGCTTCACCGTCTATGCGCACGACCGGCGCGATCCGTGGTCGCTGTCGGACGGTCACGTCTCGGCCGTGGTGGCGGATCCGGACGGGGGCCTCTGGATCGGCACCGTGTCGGGAGGGCTGGACCGCTACGATCCCGATCTCGACCGCTTCAAGGCATGGCGCGCGGAAGCCGGCAATCCCGCTGCGCTGGCCTCCAACAGCATTTCGGCCCTGCTGCTCGCGCGCGACGGCCGGCTGTGGGTCGCCGGCAGCGGCGGGCGATTGCAGTGGTTCGACCGGACGCGCGAAACCTTCGTCGATTCGGGTCTCGGCGAGCGCGTGCCCCTGCGCCAGGTACGCCGCCTGCTGGAACTGCGCGACGGCAGCCTGCTCGCCGGCACCCTGGACGGCTTGTGGCGCATCGACCCGGCCAGCGCCCGGATGCACGCGATCCAGCCGGCCGCCGGCGTCGCTCTGGACGTGCACGCGCTGGCCGAGGGACCCGATGGCTCGCTCTGGGTCGGCACGGCCGAGGATGGCCTGTACCGCTTCGACCCCGACGGCACGCTGCGCACGCACTACCGCCATGTCGCGGACGGCGATCCCGCCACCGTGCTGCATGACGATGCCGTGCGCGCGCTGCTGTTCGACCGCACCGGCACCCTGTGGATCGCCGGCAATGCGCGTGGCCTCGCGCGCCTGGACCCCGCCAGCGGGCGCTTCGCGCGCCACCACCACGATCCCGCGCGCCCGGACACGCTTGCTGCCGACCGCCTGTGCAGCCTGTTCGAGGACCAGCACGGCCTGCTGGTGGTCGGCAGCTGGATCAACGGCATCAGCATCCACGACCCGCGCACGCGCGTGTTCACGCAGATCGAGAGCGTGCCGGGCGATGCCCGCACGCTGCCTTCGCAATCGGCGATGGCGGTGCAGAGCGATGCCGACGGCACGCTGTGGATCGGCGTCACCGAGGGCGGCGGGCTGGTGCACCTGGATCCGGCACGCGGCGTGGTCGAACGCTTCACGCACGATCCGCTGCGCCCGGACAGCCTCGCCCACGATTTCATCCAGTACCTGACGCGCACGCGCGACGGCAGCCTGTGGGTCGCGACCGGCGGCGGCGGGCTGGATCGCCTGCGCCCCGGCACGCGCGTGTTCGAACACCTGCGCCACGATCCCGCCGATCCGGCCAGCCTCGCCTCGGACAGTCCGCTGCACGTGTACGAGGACCGCGCGGGCACGTTGTGGGTGGCGAGCGCCGGCCGCGGCCTGGACGCGCGCTGTGCCGGCTGCAGCGGTTTCCGCCATTACCGCCACGATCCTGCCGACCCCGCGAGCCTCGGCGACGACGCGGTGGAAAGCGTGCTGGAAACCCGCGACGGCGACTTCTGGATCGCGACCCACCTCGGGCTGGACCGGCTCGACCGCGCGAGCGGCCGCTTCGAGCACTTCCGCACACGCGCGGACGACCCCGCCTCGATCAGCAGCGACATGATCACTTCGCTGGCCGAGGACAGCCACGGCCAGCTGTGGATCGCCACCCAGGGCGGCGGCGTCAACCGCGCGCTGCGCGCGGCGGACGGCACGGTGCGGTTCGAGGCAATCGACCGCGGCAGCGGCCTCGCGGCCGATGCCATCGGCGCCGTGGTCGAGGACGCGCGCGGGCATTTGTGGGCAAGCACCACCGTGGGCATCAGCCGCATCGATCCCGGTGATGGCAGCGTGCTCAACTTCGGCGCGCACGATGGCGCGCAGGGCCTCGGCTACTGGGTTAACGCCGCGACACGGCTGCCCGACGGCCGCATCGCCTTCGGCGGGCTTGCCGGCGTCACCCTGTTCGATCCGCTCGCGGTGGTGCCGCCGCCGCAGCCCGAGCCCGTCATCACCGGCCTCCTGCTCAGCAACGTGCCGGTGGCGCTGCGCTGGCTCGATCCGGCATCGCCGTTGCAGGCCAGCCTCTGGCGCGGCCGCACGGTCGAACTGGCGCACGACCAGCGCAACGTGACGTTCGAATTCACCTCGCTGGCCCTGTCCGATCCGCAGGGAACGCAGTACGCCTACCGGCTGGAGGGGCATGACCGCGACTGGATCGAGACCGGGCCGGACCGGCGCCTCGCCACCTACACCGACCTGCCCGCGGGGGACTACACGCTCGCGGTGCGCGCGCGCGCAGGCGGCGGCGCCTGGAGCCCGCCGGCCAGCGTGGCGGTGCGGGTCAACCCGGCGCCGTGGCTCTCGACCGGTGCATTCGCGCTGTACACCCTGGTGCTGCTCGGCATTGCCGCGCTGGTCGGATGGCGCGTGCGCGCCGACTTCGCCCGCCAGCGCGCCGCGCGGCGTGCCATCCGGCTCAGCGAGGAACGCCTGAAGCTCGCGCTCTGGGGCAGCGGCAGCGAACTGTGGGACATCGACCTCACCACCGGCCGCATGCACCGCGAGAACCAGCTCGGCCACCTTGCCGCCACCCACGAGATCGAGGAGCAGAGCTTCGCCGGCTACCGGCCGTTCGTGCACCCGGAGGACCTGCCGCGGCTGGAGGAACTGCTCACCGAACACGTCAAGGGCCGCACGCCGGTGTTCGAGGCGAGCTACCGCACGCCCGACCGCGAGCACGAATGGGTGTGGATCCTCACCCGCGGGCGCGTCGTGCAGCGCGATGCGAGCGGGCGGGCGCTGCGCATGAGCGGCACCAACTCCGACATCAACGCGCTGCGCCAGGCGCTGGATGCCTTGCGCAGCCTCAACGAGCAGCTGGAGTCGCGCGTCGAGCAGCGCACTGCCGCGCTGCAGGAGGCCAACCGCGAACTGCGCTCCACCCTCGAGCGCCTGACGCTGGCGCAGCGCCAGCTGTTCGAGGCGGAGAAGCTCGCCTCGCTCGGCGGCATGGTCGCGGGCATCGCGCACGAGATCAACACGCCGCTCGGCATCGGCGTGACGGCGGCTTCGCACCTGCGCGGCGAGGCGCAGCGGCTGTCGCAGCAGATAGACGCCGGCGTGCTGGACGAGGCGTCGCTGCAGGCGTTCCGCCGCACCGCGAGCGAAAGCTCCGACCTGATCCTGCGCAACCTGCAGCGCGCCGACCGCCTGATCCGCAGCTTCAAGCAGGTGGCGGTCGACCAGTCCAGCGAGGACCGCCGCGTGGTCGATCTCGGTGCCAGCCTGGACGAGATCCTGACGGCGCTCGGACCCACGCTCAAGAAGACGATGCACCGGGTCGAGCTGGAATGTCCGCCCGGGCTCGTCATCGAGACCGCCCCCGGCGCGCTGTACCAGGTCGTCACCAACCTGGTGATGAACTCGCTCGTGCACGGCTTCGAGGAGGGCAGCGCCGGCAGCATCCGCATCGTGGTGTCGCGCAGCGGCAACGGCGTACTGGTCGACTACGCCGACGATGGCCGCGGCATGGATGCGGCGGTGTGCGCGCGCGTGTTCGAGCCCTTCTTCACCACCCGCCGCGGACAGGGCGGCTCCGGCCTCGGCCTGCACATCACCTACAGCCTGGTGACCCAGGTGCTCGGCGGCAGCATCACCTGCGAAAGCGCGCCCGGCGCCGGCACGCGCTTCCGCATCCGGCTGCCTGGTGGGGGCGAAGGGCTAGGGGCGAGGGTCTAGGGGCGATGGATTCCCGAATCGCGAATCCTCGCTGGTCCCCGTAGGATGTGGTGAGCGCAGCGAACCGCATCATCGCGAAACGCCGCGTGTCGCGAACACATCCGCACCCGCGGCCCGTGCGGTCCCGCGTCCGCAGACCCGCGTCGCCATCGCTGCGCCAACGTCGATGTGGCGCGCGATCGATGCGGTGCGCCTTCGGCTTACCGCATCCTACGAAGCTGCCTGGTGGGAGCGAGGGGCTAGGGGCTAGGGGCTAGGGGCGAAGGATTCGCGGTGCGCCAATCCCCAATCCCCAATCCCGAATCGCGAATCGCGAATCCCCGTTGGTCCCCGTAGGATGTGGTGAGCGCAGCGAACCGCATCATCGCGAAACGCCGCGTGTCGCGAACACATCGACACCCGCGGCCCGTGCGGTCCAGTGTCCGCAGACCCGCGCCGCCATCGCTGCCCCACCGTCCATGTGGCGCGCGATCGATGCGGTGCGCCTTCGGCTTACCGCATCCTACGAAGCTGCCTGGTGGGAGCGAGGGGCGAGGGGCGATGGATTCCCGAATCGCGCATCCCCGCTGGTCCCCGTAGGATGTGGTGAGCGCAGCGAATCCACACCCGCGGCCCGTGCGGTCCCGCGTCCGCGGACCCGCGTCGCCATCGCTGCACCAAAGTCCATGTGGCGCGCGATTGATGCGGTGCGCCTTCGGCTTACCGCATCCTACAAAGCTAGTATCCAAGGGCTAGGGGCTGGGGGCTAGGGGCGGGGAATTCGCGGTGCGCCAATCCCGAATCCCGAATCCCCAATCCCCGCATTAATCCGGCAACTGGTCTCGCAGGGCCATGGCTTCGTCCCAGCAGGCGAACAGGCAATCGACGAGGAGGGGATCGAACTTGCGGCCGCGTTGCTCCTGCAGGAATCCGCGGATGCGTTCGTGCGTCCAGGGCTCCTTGTAGCAGCGGCGGCTGCCGAGGGCGTCGAAGACGTCGGCGACCATGGTGATGCGGCCGGCGACCGGGATGGCGGCGCCGGCGAGGCCGAGGGGGTAGCCGCTGCCGTCCCAGTTCTCGTGGTGCGAGCCGGCAATGGTGGCGGCGAGGCGCAGCACGGGCTTCTGCGACGTGCCGAGCAGGCGCGCGCCGATTTCCGCGTGCGTGCGCATGATGGCCGTCTCGGCCGCGTCGTGCTGGCCGGGCTTGTTGAGGATGGTGTCGGGTATGCCGATCTTGCCGATGTCGTGCAGCGGCGCGGCATAACGCAGGGTCTCGCAGAAGGCGGGATCGAGGCCGGCGGCGCGGCCGAGCATTTCCGCCAGCAGGCCGACGCGGTGCACGTGGTTGGCGGTTTCCTGCGAGCGCGTCTCGACCGCGCCGGCGAGGAGGTAGACCATCTCGAGCTGCGAATCGACCAGCTCGTCGTTGAGGTGCAGGTTCTCGAAGGCGATGGCGGCATGGTTTCCGAACAGCTCGAGCAGCTGGCGCCGCACCGGCGTGACCTCGCAGCCCTCGCCGACGAAGAAGAGGCGCTCGCCCTTGCGGGCGAACTGCAGCACGTAGTGGTCCGTCCCGATGCGGTGTTCCTGCAGGCGGCTCGCCGCCTGCAAC
>JAEZQS010000144.1 GCA_023412995.1 Pseudomonadota bacterium | reverse complement strand
CCTGCCAGCCACCACGCACCCTCCGGAGGACTTCCCGATGAAGCGTTTCCACGTGCACGTGAACGTGCGCGACCTCGATGCCAGCATCCGCTTCTACTCCAACCTGTTCGCGACCGGGCCGACCGTGGTCAAGCCCGACTATGCCAAGTGGATGCTGGACGATCCGCGCGTGAACTTCGCGATCTCGCAGCGCGATCGCGTCGCCGGCGTCGACCACCTCGGCGTGCAGGCGGAAACCGCGGCGGAGCTGGCCGCCATCGGCGCACGCCTGGCACGCGCCGATGCCGTGTCGCTGGCCGAAACCGGAACCACCTGCTGCTACGCGCATTCGGACAAGTTCTGGGCCGAGGACCCGCAAGGCGTGCGCTGGGAAACCTTCCAAACGCATGGCGAGGCGACCACGTATTTCGAGCCCGCCGCGGACGACACAGGCGGCGGCCCGCGCGCGACTGCGGGGGAAGCCTCGGGGTGCTGCGGCCCGGCAGCGGCGGGTACCCGCTGCTGCGGCTGAGTGCAGGCGATGAACCGCAACGTACTGTTCCTCTGCACCGGCAATTCGGCCCGCAGCCTGATGGCGGAGGCGCTGTTGGGGGTACTCGGTGGCGGACGCTTCACCGCGTTCAGTGCCGGGAGCCGTCCCAGCGGCAGGGTGCAGCCCCTTGCCGCCAGATTTGCGGCGGAACTTGGCTACCCGCGGCAACGCCTGCGCAGCAAGTCGTGGGACGAGTACGCCGCGCCCGGCGCACCGGAAATGGACTTCGTCGTCACGGTCTGCGACGGTGCCGCTGGCGAGGCTTGCCCGATCTGGCCGGGGCACCCGGCCATCGCGCACTGGGGCGTCGCCGACCCGGCGTCGGTCGAAGGCAGTGCGGAGATGCGGCGAGCGGCCTACGGGCGCGCCTGGTCGGTGCTGCGCCATCGCGTCGAGCGGCTGGTCGCGCTGCCCGACGACGTGCTCGGCGGTGCCGGCGCACCGGCGTTGCGCCGCATCGGCGGGGAAACCCCGTGAGCAGCCCCGCCGCCGCGGCCTCGATGACGCTGCTCGAGCGCGGCCTCAGCCTGTGGGTCGCGCTCTGCATCGCCGTCGGCATCGCGCTCGGCCATCTGGCGCCGGGGGTGTTCGCGTCGCTCGCTGCGCTTGAGCTCGGCCGCATCAACCTGGCGGTCGGGGTGCTGATCTGGGTGATGATCGTGCCGATGCTGCTGCGCGTGGACTTCGGCGCGCTGGCGGGCATACGCCGCCACTGGCGCGGCTTCGGCGTGACCGTGTTCGTGAACTGGGCCGTCAAGCCCTTTTCCATGGCGCTGCTGGCCTGGCTCTTCGTGCGCCACGTGTTTTCCGGCTGGCTGCCGGAGGCGGAGCATGACGGCTACGTCGCCGGACTGATCCTGCTTGCTGCCGCGCCATGCACCGCGATGGTCTTCGTGTGGAGCCAGCTGGTGCGCGGCGACGCCAACTTCACCCTGGCGCAGGTGGCGCTCAACGACACCATCATGGTGTTCGCATTCGCGCCGGTCGTGGCGCTGCTGCTCGGCATAGCCTCGATCACGGTGCCGTGGCAGACCCTGCTGCTGTCGGTCGCGCTGTACATCGTGGCGCCACTCGCGCTGGCGCAGGCATTGCGCGCCCGCGTCGCGCGACGGACGGGCGGCGTGGAAGCTGCCGCGCGAACGCTGCAACCCTGGTCGATGCTCGCCTTGCTGGCCATGCTCGTACTGCTGTTCGGCTTCCAGGGCGAGGCGATCCTCCGCCAGCCGCTGGTGATCGTGCTGCTGGCGGTTCCGGTCGCGCTGCAGGTGGCGATCAACGCCGGGCTTGCCTACGGCCTCAATCGGGTGGCCGGCGAAGCGCATTGCGTCGCCGGACCGTCGGCGCTCATCGGCGCCAGCAACTTCTTCGAACTGGCGGTGGCGGTGGCGATCGCCTTGTTCGGCCTCGGCTCCGGCGCAGCCCTGGCCACCGTGGTCGGCGTGCTGGTCGAAGTACCGCTGATGCTGGGGGTGGTGCGGCTGGTCAATGGCAGCCAGGACTGGTACGCGCGCGGCGGGAACGCCTGAGCGTCAGCGCGGCAGGTAAGCCGGGCCACCGAGCTGGCGCGCCTGGCGCTCGATCCAGGCGGCGCGGCGCTGCACGTAGGCCGAGGGCCGCGCGGCATGCAAGCGCGCAGGGTTGGGCAGGACCGCCGCCAGCAGTGCCGCCTGGTGCGCCGTCAGGCGCGCCGGCGGGGTGCCGAAAAACGCCTCGCTGGCGGCTCCCGCGCCGTAGACGCCGTGGCCGAACTCGGCCACGTTGAGGTACACCTCCAGGATGCGCCGCTTCGGCCAGGTGAGCTCGATGAGCGCGGTGAACCAGGCTTCAAGGCCCTTGCGGACGTAGCTGCGGCCGTTCCACAGGAACAGGTTCTTCGCCACCTGCTGGCTGATGGTGCTGGCCCCGCGCAGGCGGCCGCCGTCGCCCGCCTCGGCCATCGCGTCCTGGATGGCGTCCAGGTCGAATCCGTGGTGGAACGGGAACTTCTGGTCTTCCGCCGCCACCAGCGCCAGTGGCAGCGCCGGCGCGACGTCCTCCCATGGCGTCCAGCGGTAGCGCAGCACGAACGACTCGTCGCCGGCCACGCGGGCGGCCAGCCAGTCCTGCAGCATTACCGAGGACGCTACCGGCGGGATGAAGCGGAGCAGGACGACCGCCACGATGCCGAGCGCGACCCAGGCCAGCAAGGCGAGCAGGCACGCGCGCAGGATGCGCCGCGGCAGCGGGCGTTTCGGCTCGGTGGGCAACTCGGCCTCCGGAAACGAAGCCGGCGCGGGATGTCCGCGCCGGCTTGGGGTCATTCCTGATGGCTGGCCACGTTAGCGCATCAGGGCGTGCACATGTAGCTGCCCGGGCCGGCGGCGCCGGTCACCTGCACCTGGTCGAGGAAGAAGCCGTCGAAGCCGGCGGCCGGATCAGACGAGAAGCGCCAGCGGATCCGCACTTCCTGCCCGACGTGGGACGCGAGGCTGGTGGTGAAGGGCTTGAACACCGCCGTCGCGCTGCCGTTGTTCGGATCGGCATTGTTCGACGCCGTCGATACGCCGTTGAACGCACCGTGGCTCGCCGGGTAGGCGCAGGCGTTGACCGGCGGATTGGTGGTCTGCGCGAACGAACTCGGGTAGCCCCCGTCCGGCGGCAGGTCGTTCCACGTCGCGCCGCCGTCGGTGGAAATCTCCTGCACCACGCCGTCCCACTGGTACTCCAGGTCGTAGCGCGCCTGGATGCTGAGGCTGGCACCGGCGGTCAGCTGCAGCGGCGGGGTCATGATGCTGATGCAGGTGTTGTCCGGATACGGCTCGTCGTCGTTGCCCGCGTGGTAGCTGTAGCTGCCGTTGGCGGCGGCCGTGTCGGTGATCTGCCACGGGGCTTCCATCGCCATGTAGGTGTGGGTGTCGACATCGTCGAGGTAGCTGCCCGGATCGGGGCCGTCGATGCCGCTCGGCGTGGCGTTGGCGATGTCCGAGGCCAGCGAGTCGTTGCCGGAGCCGTCCACCGCACGGACGCGGTAGTAGTACGGCTCGCCGTTGGCGACGTCGGTGTCGGCGAATGTGGTGCCCGCGACGCCGCTGGCAATGACCGATGGCGTGCCGAAGTAGGGATCGGTATCGCGCTCGACGGTGTAGGTGATGGCCGGCGTGGACGGGCAGCTGGACTGTGCCGGTGCCCACGAGAGCTGCACGCTGCAGCTGGCATTGCTGGCATCGACATCCACGGAATGCACGTCGAACTCGGGCGTGAGCGTGCAGTCGTCGGCGGACAGCACGTCGATGCAGGCGGACGCCTCGCCCTCGACGTCGTCGCGCACGCCGCGCACCTTGTAGGCGTAGCTGTAGCCGCCCTGGGTACGGTCATCGACCAGCGGCAGTGCCGGGCCGCTGCCCACCAGGTGGAATTCGCCCGGTGCGGCCGTGGCGCAGGTTGCATCATCGGCGCGGTACAGCTGGAAGCCCTGCGCGCCGCCGGACGCGTTGGCGCCAATGGCGACGCCGCTGCTGCCGTTGCTGGCGATCGAAAGCGCCATCGGCGCCGGGAACGGCACCGGATCGGGCAGGCCGAAGGCACCCGACACGGCCAGGCCGTAGCCCTGGCGGTCGCTGCCGGCGCTGCCGTTGCCCGGTACCGCCGTCGCCTTCACGCGCAGCGTGTAGGCCCCCGCCACCGGCGTGGTGAAGCGCACCTGCTCCACCGTGTCCTTGGCATCGGCGCTGCCGCCGGTCACCGAGACGCTGTTGGAGAACACGTTGCCGAGATAGGTCTGGCCACCGGGCGCGACCACTTCGAGGTCGAGGTTGTTGACCAGCGTCGAGGCGGCACCCGGGGCTGCGTCGGCGTCGTACCAGGTCAACGTCGCGCGGAACTCGACGCCAGCGGCGACGTTCGCGAGCGTGTACTCGTTCACCTCGCCGGTTTCGAGGCCGGACGCGTTGGTGCGCTCGAACACACGCAGGCGGCGGCTGTCGTCGCCGCCCGGCATGGTGTCCTTGAACCACAGGTTGGCATCCAGCCATGGCCGGCCCCAGCCGGTGCCGGTGTTCGGCATCGTGGCAGGGCTGGTGGTGGCGACCGTGCTGTTGAGCAGCACCGCCTTCATCAGCGCGCCGGTCGGGTCGAGCGCATCCACCGCCTGGCCGTCGCCCGGCAGCGGCGGCAGCACGCCGTCGAAGCCGTCGGCGAACACCACGTCGGTGGAAACGCCTTCCTGCGGGAAGCCACGCGGATAGAAGCCGTCGGCGAAATACTGGCGCAGCAGCAGGGCGTTGCCCGCCACGGTGGGCGTCGCCATCGAGGTACCGGACATCGAGCGGGTCAGCGGCGCCGTGATGGTGGCGGTGACGCTGGTGCCGTTGCGTGCGGAAACCGTGCTGCTGCCGGGTGCGGCGAGGTCAGGCTTCATGCGCCCGTCGGCGGTCGGGCCGGCGTTGGAGAAGCCGGCCTTGGCGAGGCTGCCGGCATGCCCCAGGGCCGCGACCGTGACCGCGTTCTTCGAATTGCCGGGCGAACCGACCGCCATCGCGCCCGCCTGGTCATTGCCGGCGGCGATGACCACCAGCAGGCCTTCGTTCCGGCGCGTCGCGCGATCCACGTTCTGGTCGTTGCTGCTGTACTGGCCCGAGGTGCCCGAGCCCCAGCTGTCGCTGTGCACGCGCGCGCCGCCGTCGTATGCCTGCTGCAGCGTGCCCTCGAAATCCTGCGCGATGACCGACGTGGCCTGGTTCGGGCCGATGTCCTGCATCAGGAGCTGCGCGTTCGGCGCCATGCCGTCGGCCAGGTCGTGCTGCGGCAGGTAGGGCGTGGACGGCATGAAGGTGTCGGCGCCAAAGGTGCCCGCTGCATCGCCGACGACGGTGCCGGTGGTATGGGTGCCGTGGCCGGAGACGTAGTCGTAGTCGGTCGGGCCACCCGGCTGCAGCCAGTAGCCGATGATCTTGTTGTCCGGGTGCAGCGTGCCGACGTTCGGCAGCACCGGCGGCGGGTTGTCCGAGAACGTGACCTCGGTGTGCGGGCCCTCGCCCTTGTCGAGGGTGGCGAACCAGGCGGCGTTCGGCGTGGTGCCCGAGTCCGCCACGGCGATGATCTGGCCGCTGCCGGTAAGGCCCTGGTCGAACAGCGGCGCCGCGCCGCAGATCGGGCCGCTGCCGGTGCAGCTGCCTGTGAGGTTGCCCTGCAGCGCGCCGATGCCGCCGGCGTTCATGGTGTGGGTGTCGATCCACGGCGACACGAAGGCGACGTCGTCGATCGCGGTGGCGGCTTCGAGCAGGGCGTCGAGCGAGCCGGCGGCGATGCTGGCGCGCACGTACGGCGCGGCCGCGGCGCGTTCGCTGCGCATCGTGATTTCCACGCCGGGCACGGCCTTCTGCAGGTGCGCGGCAATGCGCGCGGAAGAGGCGCCATCGAAACCCTGCAGGATCACTTCGTGGCGGCCGTCGTTGCGCAGCGCGGGCGAGGTGCTGCGCGTGGCGAGCCACAGCGACGGGTCGAGCTTGAGGCCCGGTACCACCGCGCCGGCCCAGCGCACGCCGGGATTGCGGGCGACGTCGTCGAGGCGGGCGCCGTTGAGGCGGACGTAATAGGCATTGTTCGGCACGTAGCCGACGAACTCGATGCCGCGCGCCACCAGCGCGTCGCGCGCGCCGAGCTGGCCCGGCTGGAACTGCACGATGGCGTAGGCGGGCGCAGCGGCAGGCGCCGCGGCGCCAACGGCACGCAGGTCCAGTTGCTGGGTGGTCGGGTCGAACACGCCGGCACGCAGGATGAGGAGGTCGGGATTGGCTTGTGCCGACTCGATGGTGGCGACGTTCGGCCGTTGGGCCGGGACCGGGCTGGCCGCCGTGGCGGGCGTCATCGTGGCGCCGAGGGCAAGGGCAAGCGCCGCGGCAAGGGCGGTGCGGCGAGGCAGGTGCGTCATTGGGGTTCCCCGTGGGGTGGCAGGCTGCAGGCGGGCGAGTATGCGACTGCGCGCGCGTGGCCCACAACCAGACTTCCGGGCTACGTCGCAAGACGGAGCACGACTCCGGCGCACCGGCCATTCGCGCGCGGATGGTCTCCATCCGAACGCACGATTCAGCGATGCGGCATGCCGACGTCGGCCAGCAGTTTCCAGCCGCTGTCGTGGCGCCGCCACACCCGCAGGTAGCTGCCGCACGGCGCGCATGCCGTGCTGCCACCCAGCGTATAGCCCAGCTCGCCGCTGGCCGCGATCCCCAGCGCGCGCCGCTCGCCGGTACCGAAGCCCGCGGGATCGCGCGCCAGCAG
>JAEZQS010000130.1 GCA_023412995.1 Pseudomonadota bacterium | reverse complement strand
GGGGGTTGGGGGGGGGGGGGGGGCACGCGCGCTGCGCGGCCGGCACATCCGGACGACGCATCGAACGCCGCCCGGGTCCCTGGTTCCTGCTCACTCGCCCACTCTCGCCTGCCCCTTGGGTCAATCACGCTCCCACGGGGCATGCGGCTCGTCCGGGTCGCCGGACGCGGCCTTGGGCGGCGGGTTGGCCGATGCCGGCGGCAGCTCGATGGCCTTCTTCCCGGCAGCCCGCATGGCCTCGTTGGCCCTGGCAAGATCGCCGGTGCGGAAGCGTTCGAAATCCCGTTCGACGTCGGCCAGTTCCCGCTCGAGCGCGTCGATCCGCTGCAGCTGGTAATCGGTGGGCCGGCCATCGTAGGACATGATCGCACCGTACAAGGTGTCGGTGTGCTCGCGCAGCCGCTCCTCGCCCGTGATCGCGCCGCCTTCCTTGGTTGCGACGATCTCGCGGCGGATGGTATCGGCGCCTTCACCAAGCGTCGCCAGCCGTTTGCCGAGCGCACTGCCCGCGCCGGCGGCGGCCACCCCGGCCACTGCCTGCGCGCGCACGGCGTTGATGCGCGCCACCAGGGCGCTCATGCGGTCGAACAGGCCGCGCACCCGCATGGCGGCATCGAACTGCGCCTTGCGGTCGCTCGCGCTGAAGGTGACGCGCCGGTCCAGCCCCACCACGACGGGCGTTTCCAGCACGGCGTCTCCCTTGGTCATGCGCACCGTGTAGGTGCCGGGGGGAACGCGCGGACCCTGGGTCGCATTGAAGGCGACCTGTGCCGCGGGCGGTACCTGCGGCGGACGCGCCCGCATCGACCAGCTCACGTGATTGATGCCGCGCCGCACGCTGGCGGGGATGGTGTCGAGCACCGTGCCCTTGTCGTCCAGCACCTCGATCTTCAGCTTGCCGAACAGGTGGCGCGACTTCTGGTAGTAGGCGATGTCGGCTCCCGCCGGCGGGTTGGGGCCGCTGAAGGCGGCGTCGCCGATGGACCAGCCGCCGAACGCATTGATGCGCTGCTGCACCGGGCGGGTGGGCAGGAATGCGGCTTCGCGCGCCAGCGTGTCGGCGTCGAGGGCGCGCAGCGGCGTCAGGTCGTCGATGATCCAGATGCCGCGGCCGTGGGTGGCCAGCGCCAGCGAGGCATCGCGCTGCTGGAAGGCCATGTCGCGCACGGCCACGGCCGGGAAATCGCCGCCCTTGAACTCGGCCCAGTGGCCACCCCCGTCGTTGGAAATCCAGAGGCCGAACTCGGTACCGACGTAGAGCAGGTCGGGCTTGATCGGGTCCTGGCGCACGACGTGGACGTAGCCGCGCACGCCCTTGGCGTCCTTCGGCGTCAGCAGTGGGCTCCAGCTTCGCCCGAAGTCGTGCGTGGCGTAGACGTAGGGCGCCATGTCGCCTTCGGCGTGGCGGTCGAACGCGGCAAACGCCGTCCCTGGCTCGAACGCACCAGCCTGGACCCAGCTGACCCACGACCGCGCCGGCAGGCCGCGCACGTTGCGAGCGAGGTTGCTCCAGCTGCCGCCATCGTCGCGCGTGAGCTGCAGGTTGCCATCGTCGGTGCCGACCCAGATGACGCCCGCCTGCCTGGGCGACTCGCTGATCGAATAGATCGTGGTGTGCATCTCGGCGGCCGAGTTGTCCACCGTCACGCCGCCCGATTCCTCTTGCCGCTGGCGCTCGGGATCGTTGGTGGTGAGGTCCGGCGAAATCCGGTCCCAGCTCTGGCCGTGGTCGCGCGAGCGGAACAGGAACTGCGCGCCGATGTAGAGCGTGCCCTTCTCGTTCGGGCTGAGCGCGATGGGCGTGTTCCAGTTCCAGCGCAGCTTCTCGTTGTAGCCGGCCAGCGGCTGCACGCTGCGGATCTCGTGCGTGTGGCGGTTGATGCGGCCGATCGTGCCGCCCTGGTACTCGGCGTAGAGGTAGTCGGGGTCGGACGGGTCCTCGAACATCCAGAAGCCGTCGCCGCCGTACATGTTTTCCCAGCGCGAGTTGGTGATGCCGCCG
Source organism: Pseudomonadota bacterium (assembly GCA_023412995.1). Classification (GTDB taxonomy): domain Bacteria; phylum Pseudomonadota; class Gammaproteobacteria; order Xanthomonadales; family Rhodanobacteraceae; genus Dokdonella_A. Next base: position 4,240 of record JAEZQS010000130.1, on the reverse strand, counting down.
GGATAGGCGCTGTCGCCGACCCAGGAACTGTTGTCCTGCAGGCCGCCATAGACGTGGAACGGGTCGGCGTCGTCCAGGCTCACGTGGTAGAACTGCGAGATCGGCAGGTTCTCCTGCTTCCACCACTTGTTGCCGCCGTCCCACGACTGCCACAGGCCGCCGTCATCGCCCATGATGACGTGCTGGGTGTCGGTCGGATCGATCCATACCACATGGCTGTCGGCATGGGTGCCGCCGGCCACGTTGGCGAAGCTCTTGCCGCCGTCCAGGCTCTGGATCAGCAGCAGGTCCGGCTTGAACAGGCGGTCGGGGTTCTTTGGATCGACGATCAGGTTGGCGAAGTAGAACGGTCGCCACACCATCATCTGGCTCTTGTCGCGCTTGTCCCAGGTGCGGCCGCCGTCGTCGGAACGGTACAGCGCCGAGTCGGTCGATTCGACGAAGGCGTAGACGATGTCAGGCGCGGACGGCGCGACGGCCACGGCGAGCCGGCCGTAGGGCTTCTGCGGGAAGCCCTTGTTGGCCTCGGCGGTCACCTCGGTCCAGCTGTCGCCGCCATCGGCGGTGCGGAAGAGGCCACTGCCGGAGCGGTCCTGCGCCGATTCGCCACCGGAGCGGAAGGTCCAGCCCTTGCGGCGGAAGTCCCACAACCCGGCAAACAGGACATCCGGATTGCGCGGATCGAAGTCGAGGGTCGAACAGCCGGTCGAGAGGTTGGGACCCTTCAGCACCAGTTTCCAGTTCGCCCCGCCGTCGCGGCTGCGGTAGAGGCCGCGTTCGGCCGAATCGCTCCACAGCTTGCCCGGCACGCAGGCGTACACGGTGTTGCCATCGCGCGGGTCGACCAGGATGCGCGAGACGCGCTCGGACTCATCGAGCCCCATGTGCTTCCAGGTCTCGCCGCCGTCGGTGGACTTGTAGACGCCGTTGCCGACCGAGACCGAGTTGCGCGTCCACGGCTCGCCGGTGCCGACCCAGATGGTGTCGGGATGGCCAGGATCGATCGTGATGGTGCCGATCGACTGCACCGGCTGGCGGTCGAATACCGGCTTGAAGGTGGTGCCGCCGTCGGTGGACTTCCACACGCCGCCGGATGCGGCGCCGACGAAGATCGTCGTCTTGCCGTCCTTGCCCGGCATCGCCGCCAGCGCGGCGACGCGCCCGCTCATGGCGGCCGAACCGATGTTGCGGGCGCCGAGGCCCGACACCACGCCGGAATCGAAGCGCGGCGCGACCGTTGCCGCTTCGGCGGCCTGCCCGCTGCCGGCTAGCACCAGTCCCGCGCCCGCGAGCCACAACAGCTGCCGCATGGCGGCCATGGATGTCCCCTGACGGATGGTCATTTGCCTGCTCCCGCGGTGGCCGGGAAGGCGAACAGCGCATCGTCCATCGGCACGTTCGCTTGCGCGTGCTCGATCGTCACCTGCGAGCGGCCGCCGTCGGCCTTGTTTTCGGTCGTGATGGAAAACGGGAAGTACGCGCCCGCCACCTTCTCGTAGTCGCCGTAGTCGCTGACGCTCTCGACCACCGTGCCGCGCACGTGGCGCTGAGCCACCATGCGGATCTCCAGGAAATGGTCGGGATCGAGGTAGAGGTATTCGATGTCGCCGTTGGCGAGCGTCACCTTGATCTTGTGCGCCTCGGTGCCGTCGACGTCCTCGGTGCCGAGGTATTCGACCTGGCTGCCGCGCGCCTTCCAGTCCAGCAGCTGGCCACCGATGGCGGCGTCGTCGGCGAGGGCGCGGGCATCGTCGGCGCTCATCTTTTCCGGGTCCTTGCGGCCCTGGAAGGGCGAGATCTGCCAGGCTTCATGGCCGTCCCAGGCCTGCACCGCGGTCAGGCCCTGCAGGCTCGCTTCGCTGCGGATCGAACCCGGCGCCTTCTGGTACTGCCGGAAGGTGAGTTCGATCTGGCCGCCGAAACGCAGGGTGCCGTCGGTTTCGAGGGTCTTGATGTCACGCAGTGCCTCGCCGCGTGCGGCGAGGTTTTTGGCGATGAGTTCGTCCACGGTGGCCGCATGGGCGCCGCTGGCGGCGAGCACGAGGGCGAGGACGGCGAACGTCGTTCGGTGGACCATGCAGCTCTCCCGGCAGGCGCCGCTGCCCCGCGCCGGGCAGGCGCGGGCGGTGCGGCAGCAAAAGCCGCCGCAGCGTACCCCAGGCCAACCGGTCCCGCGATGGGAAGGAAGTCATGCGCCGGGAGGATGCCCGGTCCGCCCGCGAGCGCAGGCCTCAGGTCGCCGGCAGCAGTGCACCGCCGCGCCGCTGGTGCCAGCGCGTCCACGCCTGCGCGCAGCGGCGACCGGCAGCCATGCCGGGTTGTTCGACCCAGCGATGCACCGCCAACGCGACCAGCAGCGTGCCGGCGAGGCTTGCCGCCAGCCACAGCGCCAGGTGCTGGCTGCGCCACGCCGATGCGGCGGGCTGCTGGAGCACCCACCATTGCAGCGGGTAGAAGACCGGCACGTGGAAGAGATAGATCGAATAGCTGGTCCGCCCGAGCCAGTCGGTGAGGCGGTTGCCGTGGACGCTGCGCAGCACGGCGGCGAAAAGCCCGACACCGAGCAGGCTGGAGACGACGTAGTTGTTCGCCGGGCCGCGTACCAGCAGTGCCGCCGGCAGGAAAGCGAACAGCCAGAACGCCAGCAGCAGCGTCAACATCCGGCGCGCCGTGCGCGCGCCGTCATCGCCAACCACGACGTGGCGGATGAGCGTGCCGCACAGCATGAGTGAGAGGTGCAACGGCAGGAAGACCAGCAGCCGGTTCCAGCCCAGGCCGAGCCAGAGCGCCGTTGCGCCGACGACGTGGATGCCGAGCAGCACGGCGGCAAGCGCGCCGGTCCGGCGCGGCGCGTACAGGCTGCCGCCGCGCAGCAGCACGACGCACAGCAGGTAGAACACCCCTTCCACCAGCAGCGTCCAGTACACGCCATTGGCCGGGCGGGCGCCTGTCACGTCCTGCAGCAACAGGAGGTTCGCAACGAGGTCGCGCAGCCCGAACGGCGCATTCCACAGCCAGCAGGTCGCTGCAACGCTGAGCGGGATGGACAGCCAGTAGGCGGGAAGGATGCGGAAGGCGCGGCGCAGCAGGAACGACCCCGCCGCCGACGGCTGGCCGGCAGGAATGCTCCAGGGAATGACGAATCCGCTGATCAGGAAAAACGCGACGACGCCGACGCGCCCCACGTCCAGCGCCTGCGCCACGTCAGCCAGCCACTGGCCCGCCACCGGCTCGCCGCCGCCGGTTGCGGCGAACCCCTGCGTCACGTGCAGCCATACCACGAGCAGGGCGGCAATGCCGCGCAAGGCATCGACCGGCCGCATCCGCGCGGCGCCCTCCCCCCCGGCGAGCGGCGCAATCACGCTCCGCGCTGCCCCGCGCCGGCGGTCACAGGCGCACGCGCCCGCGCAGGATGTCGTACGCCATCACCCAGTCGCCGGCAAGGCTGTAGAGCGGATGGCGGAAGGTGGCCGGGCGGTTCTTCTCGAACACCAGGTGCCCGATCCAGGCAAACCCGTAACCGAAGACCGGCGCCAGCCAGAGCCATCCCCAGTGGCCGCTGACGGCAGACAGCGCGACCACGGCGAGGACCAGCACGCTGCCGGCGAAGTGCAGCCGGCGGCAGCGGCGGTCGCTGTGTTCGGACAGGTAGTAGGGGTAGAACTCGCGGAAACCGGCGTAACGGGGCATGGGTCGACCTCGCCGCGAGGATACCCGCAAGCCGTGCCCCGCGCAGCCCTTGCGCTGCGGTTACCTGCGCAAGGGCGCGCGTCGCGCCACCGAGACCGCCCCGCGTGCCGCGGAGCCAGCGGTGCACGGCCAGCGGGCGGGTCCCGACGCCTGCGTGTCGCTGGCAAGCAGCGCGACGACTCCGCGCGCCCCGCCGCGGGGCTCAGCGACGGCCGCGGTTCGGGCGGTCGCTGGCGAGACCGACGCGCAGCGTCGCGCCATCCTGGGTGGACCCATCCAGGCTCGCGATGGCCGCGCGGGCCTCGTGGCCTTCCATCGCGAGTTCGGCGAAGCCGCGGCATTCGTTCTTGAACGGATCGGTGGCCAGCTTGAGCTTGTGCACGCGGCCGTACTTGCCGAACAGTTCGGACACGGAGTTCTCGGTGGCGCTGCGTGGCAAGCCACGCACGTTGAGGGTCAGCATTTCCGGCTACCTCCTTGGACAAAACGGTGAAATGGGGCCGCCTGAACGCTTTGCAACGCCACGCCACTGCCAGCCGCACCAATGAAA
>JAEZQS010000050.1 GCA_023412995.1 Pseudomonadota bacterium | reverse complement strand
GCGGCGCGCCGCTGGCCCGATGACGCGGCCGCGCGCGAGGCGGTTTCCTTCGCGCTCGCACGCCGGGCGCGCAGCGACAGCACCGCAGCCGAAACGGCGTGGGCGGCGCTGCAGGAACGCTTTGCGTGGGAGCCTCAGCAGAAGAACCGCATCCTGCACGCCATCGCCCTCTACCGAGCCGCCAGCTACGCGCCCGATGCGCTGGCGCGCCTGGCTGCACTGCCGGCCGGCGCGCACGACGACGACACGCGTGAATGGCATGTGCGGGTGGCGCTGGCCGGCGGCGACTTCCGCGAGGCGCTGGCGGCACTCGATGGCCTGTCGCCGGAGCAGGCGACGGACTCGCGCTGGCGCTACCTGCGCGCCCGCGTGCTCTCACGCCTGGGGCGCGACGGCGAGGCGAGGCCCCTCTATGCCGCGGCGGCGCAGGAGGCCAACTTCCACGGCTTCCTCGCGGCGGACTGGATCGACCAGCCCTACAGCATCTGCCCGCGCACGCTGGCCGCCGCTCCGGCGGACGAAGCGCGCCTGACGGCACAGCCCGACCTCGCGCGGGCCTTCGAATTCCACGCGCTCGGCATGCAGGCCCCGGCCCGCCGCGAATGGGCCTTCGCCCTCGCCAAACTCGACGAGGCCTCGCGCAACCTGGCCGCCGACCTTGCCTACCGGCGCGGCTGGTACGACCGCGCGATCTTCACCTTCTCCGGCGACCCGGAGGGGCGGCGCCTCTACGAACAACGCTTCCCGGTCGGCATGGAAAAGCAGGTGCGGCGCGACGCCAGGGCCGCCGGCATCGATCCGGCGTGGGCCTTCGCGATCATCCGCGCGGAGAGCGCGTGGATGGCCGACGCCCGCTCCGGCCCCGATGCGCGCGGCCTGATGCAGCTGCTGCCGGCGGTGGGGAAGGAGGTGGCGACGCGCGCCAGGCTGCCCTGGCATGGCGCACAGGACCTGTACGACCCGGAGGTCAACGTGCAGCTCGGCACGCTCTACCTCGGGCGCATGGCCGACCGCTACGACGGCAGCCCCTGGCTCGCCAGCGCCGCCTATAACGCCGGTGGCACGCCGGTCGGGCGCTGGCTCGACGAGCGCGGCACGCTCGATCCGGATTTCTTCATCGAGACCATTCCCTACCGCGAGACCCGCGAGTACGTCGCGCGGGTGCTGGCCTTCAGCGTGATCTACGACTGGCGCCTCAACGGCCGCGTCATTCCCCTGTCGGCGCGCATGCCGCGTTTCGGCAAGCCCTACCACGCCCCCACCGCGAAGTCGCCGCGCAAGGCGGTGGCCTGCGCCAGCGAGCCCGCGACGGGTGCCGACGCCATGCCCTGAGCGGAACCGCCCGGCGGCACCTGCCACAACCCCCCGCCAGGCGTCAGACTGCGGGTACACCCGCCCGGCCATTCCGGCCCGGCGACGCAGCGGAGGCACCCGATGAAAGCGCGCCACATCGTCGTCCTCGGAGGCACCGGGTTCATCGGCTCGCACCTGGTGCCGCGGCTGCATGCCGACGGCCACGCGATCACCCTCCTCTCGCGCAACCGCGACCACCATCCGGAACTGCGCGTGCTGGCGCGCGTGCGCGTCGTGACGGCCGACGTGCACGATCCCGCCAGCCTGCGCCGCCACCTGGAAGGCGCCGACGCGGCCATCAACCTGGTCGGCATCCTCAACGAGCCGGACCGCGAGGGGCGCGACTTCATGCAGGTACACGCCGCCCTCGCGGCCTCGCTGGTGGCCGCCTGCGTCGATGCCGGCGTGCCGCGCTTGCTGCAGATGAGCGCCCTGCGTGCCGGCGAGGGCAGCAGCCGCTACCTTGCCAGCCGGGCCGAAGCGGAGCAGGCGGTGCGCCGCTCGCCGCTGGCGTGGACGATCTTCCGCCCGTCGGTCGTGTTCGGTGCCGGCGACGGGCTGTTCTTCCGCTTCGCCAGCCTGCTGCGCCTGATGCCGGTGCTGCCCTTGGCACGTGCCGACGCGCGCTTCGCCCCCGTCTTCGTCGGCGACGTCGCGGAGGCCTTCGCCCGCGCACTGGTCCATCCGCTCAGCATCGGGCGCACCTGCGAACTGGCCGGCCCCGACATCATCACGCTCGCGGAACTGGTGCGCTGGACCGCGCGCCTGTGCGGCCGTCGCCGGCTGGTGCTGCCATTGCCCGACGCGCTGGGCTACCTGCAGGCAAGGGTCGGCGAATGGCTGCCGGGCAAGCCGATCACGCGCGACAACTTCCGCTCGCTGCAGCTGGATTCGGTGGCCGCCGAGGATGGCCTGGCCGCGCTCGGCATCATCGCGACGCCGATGCGTGCGGTGATGCCGGCGCTGCTCGCCAGCGACCAGCGGCGGCGCATCGACCGGCGCGCGCGTCACGGCTGAACCGTGCCGCAGCAGCGCGCCGGTGCGGCAGCGGCGGTCTGGCACAATGTCCCGATGCGCACCTATCTCGTCGGCGGCGCGGTCCGCGACAGGCTGCTCGGCCTGGCAGTCACCGATCGTGATTACGTGGTGGTTGGCGCCACGCCCGACGCCCTGCGCGCGCAGGGCTACAAGCCGGTGGGGAAGGATTTCCCCGTGTTCCTGCATCCGGATACGGCGGAGGAATACGCGCTCGCGCGCACCGAGCGCAAGACCGGCCACGGCTACCACGCGTTCGCCTTCCACGCCGATGCCTCGGTGACGCTGGAGCAGGACCTCGAGCGGCGCGACCTCACCATCAATGCCATGGCCGAGGACGACCACGGTGCCATCGTCGACCCGTTCGGGGGCCAGCGCGACATCGAACAGCGCGTGCTGCGCCATGTCTCGCCCGCGTTTGCCGAAGACCCGGTGCGGGTCCTGCGGGTGGCGCGCTTCGCGGCGCGCTATGCATCGCTCGGCTTCCGCATCGCCGACGAGACGCTGGCCCTGATGCGCCGCATGGTGGCGGACGGCGAAACCGCGCACCTCGTGCCCGAGCGCGTCTGGGCCGAAACACGCAAGGCGCTGGCGGAGCCGACACCGTCGGCCTACCTCAAGGCGCTGCGCGCGTGCGGGGCGCTGGCGGTGGTGTTTCCGGAGGTGGATGCGCTCTACGGCGTGCCGCAGCGGGCCGAATTCCATCCGGAAGTGGATACCGGCACGCACGTGGAACTGGTGCTCGACATGGCGGCACGGCTGGCACCGGGGGACGACCTCGTCGGCTGGTGCGCGCTCACCCACGATCTCGGCAAGGCGCTGACGCCGGCCGACGAACTGCCGCGCCACATCCGCCACGAACACGCCGGCGTCGCGCCCGTGCGCGCGCTGTCGGCGCGCCTGCGCGTGCCGGCCGAACATGCCGCGCTGGCCGAACGGGTGTGCCGGCTGCACCTCAATGCCCACCGCGCGCTGGAGCTGCGCCCGGCCACGGTGCTGGAACTGCTGGAAAAGCTCGATGCCTTGCGCCGGCCGGCCCGCCTCGGCCCCTTCCTCGCCGCGTGCGAGGCCGACAAGCGCGGCCGGCTGGGCTTCGCGGAGGCGCCCTACCCGCAGGCCGACTACCTGCGCGCCTGCCTCGCCGCCGTGCAGGGCGTCACCGCGGCGCCGTTCGCCGCGCAGGGCCTCACCGGCACCGCCATTGGCGAGGCCATGCGCAAGGCACGCGTCGAAGCCATCGCCGCCGTCCGCGCCGAGGTTGGCGAATGACGCACTGTCGGGCCGCCCTCGCTGGCCTGGCGCTGCCAGCGTGCCGCGAGGCGTCAGCTCGCGGCGCCAATCCGTGCGTCTCTCGCACGCGATGTGTGTCGCCGTGCCGGCTGCGCGGCCGCCTACCCGGGGGGATGTTCCTTCCTGTCCTTCGTGGTTCGATCGTCGGCCCCTGATTCCCGCTCCCAATCAGGGGATTCGCGCCAGCGGCGGCGTCGCCCATGGACAGGGTGGGGATCGCGCAGGCGCGGCGCCGTCACAACCGCCGCGAGAGGTCGAACGCGCGCAGGCCGGGCAGCGGATCGTCGATGCCGCGGGCGAAGGCGATGGCCTGGAAGCGCTCGCCCATGTCCGTCGGCAGCGTCAGGCGCTTGGCTTCGGCGACAAGGCGCAGGCGCTCCGGTTCGGCGCACCCGGCCGCCTCCTCGATCAGCGCCGGCAATCCGCTGGCGAGCAGGAACTGGCCTTGCGGGGCGTAGCCGGTGAAATCGAAACCGGCGCCGACGCCGGCTTCGGCGAGCGCGGTGAAGTCCACGAACGCACTGAGGTCGGTGAGGCCCGGCCAGTGCAGCGCATCGCCGTGCGCGCGATGGCGGTAGTGGCACACGAGCGTGCCGTCGCGGCGCTCCGGCCGATAGTACTCGCGCCGGGGATAGCCGTAGTCGATGAAGAGGACGAGGCCGGCATCGAGCGTCGCCGTCACCGCCTGCATCCAGTACGGCAGCTGCGGCAGGATCTCCGAGCGGTAGCCGTCTTCGAACGGCGTGCCGAGCGCGCGCTCGACGTGGCGCACGGCGCCGCCGACGAGCGCATCGGCGGGACGGTCGATGCGAAGCAGGCGCCCGCCTTCGAAACCGACATGTTCCTCGAACACCTCCCCATCGCCCATCGCGAAGCGCGTCGCCGGCAGGGCGTCGACCACCTCGTTGGCGAACAGGACGCCCTGCCAGGGCGACTCGGGCGGGCGCGCGATCCACTCGACCCGTGCGGCCACCTCCGCCGGAAGGTCGCTGCGCAGGCGTTCGCGTTGGCGCTGCGCGAGGTCGGCGCTCGGTTCGAGCAGGCGATAGCGTCGCGGCAAGGTGTCCAGCCGCGCCAGTTCGCGCAAGGCTTCCAGCGCGAAGGCGCCGCTGCCGCCGCCCAGTTCCACCACGTCGGCAGCTGCCCCGAGCGTGCGCAGCACCGGAGCCAGCGCGCGCGCGATGGTGCGCGCGAAGAGGCTGCCCAGTTCCGGCGCGGTGATGAAATCGCCGCTGGCGCCGAACTTGGTCGGACCCGCGCTGTAGTAGCCCAGTCCCGGCGCGTACAGCGCCAGCTCCATGTAGCGCGAGAACGGAATCGGACCGCGCGCGGCGATCTCCTCCGCGATGCGAGCCACCAGGGCGGAGGAATGGGCGCGCTCGTCGGCGCCGGGTTCGGGCAGGCTGGCGTTCAAGGGCTGGCTTGCCGCGCGCCGCTGCGGCACTCTGCAGGAATGGCTGCCCAGCATACCCGCACCCGATGAACACCACGCGGCCGTCCGCGGCGCCGGTCGTGCTCGTCACGGGTGCGGCACGGCGGATCGGTGCGCAGGCCGCGCGCACCCTGCACGGCGCCGGCTACGACCTGGCCCTGCATTGCCGCCATTCGCGCACCGAGCTGGACGCGCTGCTGGCGGAGCTCGAGCAGGTGCGCCCCGGCAGCACGCTGGCCCTGCAGGCCGATCTCGCCGAGCTGGCGCAGCTGCCGCTGCTGGTGGACGCGGCGATGGCGCGCTTCGGCCGCCTCGACGGGCTCGTCAACAACGCCTCCGCCTTCGAGCCGACGCCGATCGGCCGCATTACGCCGTCGCAGTGGGACCTCCTGTTTGCCGCCAATGCACGGGCACCGCTGTTCCTGGCGCAGGCGGCCGCGCCGCATCTCGCCCGGCAGGGCGGCGCCATCGTCAACCTGGTGGACATCTACGCCGAACGCCCGTTGCCCGGATATGCGGTGTACTGCATGGCGAAGGCGGCGCTCGCGATGGCCACGCGCGCCCTGGCGCAGGAGCTCGCGCCGGACGTGCGCGTCAACGGCGTGGCGCCCGGCGCCGTGCTGTGGCCGGAACACGGCGAGGGCGCGAC
>JAEZQS010000117.1 GCA_023412995.1 Pseudomonadota bacterium | reverse complement strand
CGCCGGTGCCGTTCTTCCAGGCCGGCCTGATCCACGCCTGGGTGGCGCGCCGCGCGGCGGCCAGCTCATCTTAGGAAGGGGCTTCGGTAGCGACCTCGATCGAGCGTCGCGTGGGACGATGGCATCTCTCTCAGCGTGACAGCAAACAACTTCCTCGACGAAGCAGGGCCACCCGTCCCTGCAAGGAACAACCATGTCAGGCCCAGCACGCGCCGGTGTCTTCCTCTACGCCAAACAGGTCGACTCGATGGCGACGTTCTACGGAGCCGTCCTCGGCATGGCCACGATCCACGCCACGCCTGAGCTGCTGGTCTTGCAGTCGCCCGACCTGCAGCTGGTCCTGCACGCCATCCCGAAAGCAATCGCCGACGGCATCCGGATCGAGACGCCACCGGTGCGGCGCGAAAATACGGCGATGAAGTTCTTCCATGTCGTGCCGAGCATTGACGAGGCGATCCGCACGGTAAAAGCGCTCGGCGGCGAGGTGTTCGCCGAACGCTGGGAGGGCGCCGGCTTCACGATGGCGAACGCCATGGACCCGGAAGGCAATGTGTTTCAGGTACGGGAGGGCCAGCCAGATACTTGATCTAAGTGGTGCCAGGGAGAAGACTGGGTCAGGTCAACTTACCGAAGACCCCCGCCACGGGGATTGTCAAAAGGAGCGCACATTGGCGAAAAAGCCTGGGCCAGGAAGATGCGTTCATTGTCTTCAAGAGTTCGACATTCGCAACTGGGATCATGTACTTCCTCGCTCGTGGTATCCATCTTCCACGCCAGAAAATATGGAAAAGTGGCAGATACCTACGTGCAAGAAGTGCAACTCGGAATTGGGAATCATTGAGGAAGAGCTCTTAGTCATGCTCGCGTTAACAGTAACTCCATACACTCATAGGAGTTCCGGAATATATGAACGCGCTCTCCGCTCCATTGATGAATCTTTGGGTAAGGATCAACGCGACAGAAGGGCGCGTAAGGCCCGTCGGGATCGCGTGACCGGTATGATGCTTCACGGCCTAGACATCCCTAACGATGGAATATACCCAAATCTCGGCGAGAGATGGAACCGGCCAATAAGCGAGCAGGTGGCCCTGACGATACCTGCAGAACACATCCGGAGATTTTGTGAAAAGATCGTGCGTGGCGTGGTTTTTATTGAAAGCGGAACTCTTATTTGCGATCCGTTCGGAGTTGAATTTTTTGCGTTGGACGATCAGGGTGACAATCCAATAAGGGACATTCTTGAACAGCATGGACGGCGCTACGTTCGCGGCCCCGGATTAGAGATATTGCGGGTAGTTCCGCCCGATGAGCCGCGAGCATCCATATTCAAGATTACCATATTTGGAGAGTTCGTTATGTATGCTACCGTCATGCCACGCCATACCGAATGAGGTATAAGCAGGGATTTCGTTCGGCGGCGTAGTTCTAGTGACGGAGCTCAATAATCCGTCGGCAGAACACGTCCGGCGCCTGCAGGACCAGAGCAACTCGGGCGTGGCGTGGAGCGTGCCGATGACCACGACGCTTCGTAGAAGCGTCGCCATGAAGTCGTGACAAGCGCCCGATTGATGCGAAGCGGTGGGGTGGGACAACGGGGCGCTGAAGGCGCTGGGCCCCGGCGTTCGCCGGGGCGACGGGCGAGGAGGTTTCGTCAGGGCGCGAGTTGGGGTCGCGGCGGAGCGATGGGCACGCACTGGGGCGTTGCTGCTGGACAGTCGCGCGATTGGGGAAAGCCCCGTGCCGGCCGCGTTGCGCGCGTCCGGCCTACGACCGCGGGAGCGCAGGTCTACAAATTGTGCCAGGGACAATGTCTGCGCCGTTTCCAGGCGTGGCACCGGCAAGCACGACAAGCTCGCGCGCGATCGATGCAACCTGTACCCGCGCGCTTGACGCCGTACTTTACGTAGCTACAATTAATCCGTGCGCATCACCCGCGACCCCGCGAAACGCCAACAGACGCTGCGGGAGCGCGGGCTGGACATGATCAGGGCACGGGAAGTCTTGTCTGGCCTGCATTTCACCCGGTCGGACGATCGCATGAACTAGCAGAGCCCCGCTTCATCACGGCCGGCTAGCTCGACGACCGCCTTGTCGCTTTCGTGTGGGCGCCGCGCGGCGTCGCCAGGCGCATCATCAGCTTGAGGCATTGTCATGACCGCGAAGCAGAAAAACTCCGCCCGCACCTTGCACGAGGGTGATCCTCCGGAGATCACGGATGAGTGGATCGCCGAAGCGGACCTGCTTGATGGCGAAAAGGTAGTCCGGCGCGGTCGGCCGAGGCTTGCCACGCCGCGCCAACTCCTCTCGCTTCGGCTGCCACCCTCGGTGATCGCGCGCTGGAAGGCAAGCGGTCCGGGTTGGCAGACGCGGATGGCTGAAGCGCTCGAGAAGAGCGCTCCCATCCTTCATCGGACGCTGGCTGAGCCGTCAGGCAAATACGGGAAATCATGACCATCGACATCGACCAACTCAGCGAATCCGATCTCATCGACCTCAATCACCGCATCGTCGAAAGGTTGCGCTTCATCCGCCAGGCGCGCGCGCACGTGGCCATGCTTCGCTTCCGGATTGGTGATCGCGTGGTGTTCGAGCCGGATGGTCGCGGCCCGGTCCATGGCGTGGTGGTTCGCTACAACCGGAAATCGGTATCGGTGCTCACGGAAGACGGGCAGCGCTGGACAGTCGCGCCAGGATTGCTCCGCGCGGTTGCCACGGCTGGCGGGAATGTGGAGCCGGTTGCAGGCAACGTGATCGAGATGTCGCGCAAATAGGCGCGGGTGCCAGGAATCCTGCACGCCGGGGAACGGTGAGCAGGTCATGGCAACGGGGATCACGTTGGCGCGCCAACAAGAGGCGTGCGATGCCGGCCGTGCTCCACGCGTCCGGCCTACAAGCATCACTTCCGGACGCCCGCGTCCAGCGGCAGCGGCGACCGCCCCCCAGGTGGTGGCCTCGCGCCAACATGGGTGCGTTGCACGCGTGCGTGCCGGCCGCGCTGCGCGCGTCCGGCCTACGAGGATCAGATCATCCGGCGCTCAGCCGCCGTCGAACCCATCCCCAAAGATCGCGTCATTGTCCGGCAGCCCGAACTTCCACATCAGCCCGTTGCTGTCGGTGATATAAAGCGCGCCGTCGACGAGGATGGGGCTCTGCCAGTGCAGTTCGTCGAGGAAGGGCGAGGACTACAACAGGGCGCCGGTGCAGGCGTCGCGGGCGACGAGGTTGCAGGTGTTCGGAGTGGCACTCGCCGTCGGCTGTGAACACCAGGCCGTTGGCGACGACGGGCGCGACTTGAACCGGAAATGGTGCCAGCGACAATTCGTTCGTAGCGAATCCGGTGTTGCGGAGGGGAAACCTGACCGACCGTCTTGCCGAGGCCGAAGTGATACTTTAGTATCACACCATGCGCACCGAACTCGTCACCACGCTCAAGCGGCAGGCCACTGAACTGCTCTCGGATGTCGAGCAGTCCCGGGAACCCATCCTCATCACCCAGCACGGACTGCCGAGTGCGTATCTTGTGGACGTGGAGAGCTTCGAGCTTATGCAGCAGCGCATGGGCGTGCTGGAGGGCATCGCACGCGGTGAGCTCGCGGTGGCCGAGGGGCGCGTCGCGTCCCATGCCCAAGCGAGGGTCCGCCTTGCCCGATGGTTGAAATAAACTGGACCGAGCCTGCGATCGCCGATCTCGAGGCGATGGCCGACTACATCGCTCTGGAAAATCCTGTTGCCGCTTCGGAGCTGGTGCGCCGCGTCGTGGATCACGTGGCGCAACTGGCTGAGCATCCGGAGAGCGGAAGCCGGGTTCCCGAGCTTGGGCGGTCTCGTTACAGGCACCTCGTGGAACCGCCGTGCCGAATCTTCTACCGCTACGATGGGCAGCGGGTCTTCGTCCTGCACGTCATGCGTACGGAGCGGCTGTTGCGCAAGGAGCGGCTCATACGCAAGTAGCGACGGGTACCGCTCGCGCGCCGGTGTGTCGCGTGCCGGCCGCGCTGCGCGCGTCCGGCCTACGACGGTTGCGACGTCCGCCAGAGGTCAGCCGCCCTCGAACCCATCCCCGAAGATCGCATCGTTGTCCGGCAGCCCGAACTTCCACATCAGCCCGTTGCTGTCGGTGATGTAGAGCGCGCCGTCCACCAGGATGGGACTCTGCCAGTGCAGCTCGTCGAGGAAGGGCGAGGACCACAGCAGCGCGCCGGTGCGCGCGTCGCGGGCGACGAGGTTGCAGGTGTCGGAGTGGCATTGCCCGTCGGCGGTGAAGACGAGGCCGTTGGCGACGATCGGGGACTTGGAGGTGTTGGGCAGCCACCATTCGGTGTGGAGCAGGGGCAGGTTGTCGCCGTCGAGGGTCACGGTGAGGGCGGAGAGGCCCTTGAAGTTGGCGACGAAGATCCAGGTGGTGCCGTTGGGGTCCACCCACACGGCGGGCTGCTCTTTCATGTAGCTGAAGGCGCCGCCCTGCGGGGATTCGACGAGCTGCAGTTCGCCGCCGACGTGCGCGGGGGCGCCGGCGCCGCTCATGTCATCGAGGTTGAGCAGGCGCAGCATGCCATCCTTGCCGCCCTGCAGGCCGAGGTGCGGGATGGCGTTGCCCGCGGGTGCGGGAATGACGGCGAGCGACACCGAGCCGAAGTCCATGTCCTGCTGGTAGAGCTCGTCGTAGTTCTCCGGCGTGTAGCTGTCCCACGGCATGCCGATGCCGTTGCCGGTGCCGTCGGGCGCCAGCGCGAGCACGCTGTCGCCCCACTCGAAGCCGAGGCCGTTGGCGGTGAAGTCGCCGTTGCCGCTGGTGATGTAGATGCGGTCGGTGGCGGCGTCGTAGGTGGCGCCACCGCGACCCCAGATGCCGCCCTGCTGCCCTGCGCCGTACCCGGAGGTGCCGCCGAGGTTGCAGTCGTTGACGCCGGGGATGCCTTCCAGCACGAAGTGGATGGTGAGGTCGCTGCACATCACGTTGAAGACGTTCTGCGCGCCGCTGGCGAGGTCGATGGAGACGACGTGGCCCTGGTAGTCGCCGGGATCGCCGTCGAAGCCGTTGGTGACCACCAGCAGGTAGTCGTGGCCGGCGGAGCGGGCAATGGTGAGGCTGCCGGCGGACTTCTCCACCGAGGGTTTCAGCGTGATCACCTGCGGCCAGCCGCCGACGGTGATCTCCACGCCATCGCCGATGCGGTACTTGTGCGCGAAGCCGTCGAGGCCGTAGCTGTAGACGTACTGGCGGTTGGGATCGATGGCGGGCGAGGCGGAGGCGTGGTGGGTGCCTTCGATGGGATCGGACGACCACACGAGTTCGCCGGTGGCGGCATCGATCGCGAACACGACGCCCACGTTGGCGAAGCCGTCCTCGATGCCTTCGGTGCCGAACGCGAACAGCAGGTCGCGCGTGCCCGTGGGCGTCTCGATGGCGCTGGCGTACACCGGCGCGCTGTCGACGATGGCGGGCAGCGTCACCGGCCCCGACCACGCCGGCACGAGCGTGGCGACGTTGGCCGGGGTGATCGTGGTTTCCAGCGGGTTGTGCCCGCTGTGCGCGGCGTCGAAGCCGAACTGCGGCCAGTCCGTGGCGGCCGCGGCAGGGGCAATGCACAGCATCGCTGCGGTGATTGCGTGCCGGAGGATCCTGGGGGTCATGCGTGCTTCTCCATGGTTTCCTGCGTGTCGATCGCCAAACTCATGTCACCTGCCATCCCTGCAGGAGCGCACCCTGTGCGCGACCGCCAATCCACGATGCATCCTCGGGAAACCCGGCATGGCCGGGCGCGGGCCCCAACCGGGGCCACGCCCCCCGCCGGCAGATCGGCGCAGGTCAATGCGCCCCATTTCCCATGCCAGCTGCCTCGAAGCCGTCCGCGAAAACCGTGTCGTCCGGATCGAGCGCGAAGCTGGCCGAGACCGTGCAGTCGGCTTCGACCGGCGCGGTGGTGTAGATGTCGCCATCGAGGCTGCCGCCGCAGCCGGTGACGGAAGCGATGACATGGCCCGTGTCCGGGTGCAGCGTGAAGCTGGTCGTGCTGCCGCCCGCCACGTCCTGCGGCGTGTCCGGGTCGATGCTGCCGCCGGGGCCGGCGGTCGGCGTGACGGTGAACACCGCGGCCTCGAACGTCGCGCTGACGGTGCAGTCGGCGGTTACGGGTGCAGTGGTGTAGGTGTCGCCATCGAGCGTGCCACCGCAGCCGGTGACGTCGGCCAGCACGTGTCCGGCGCCGGGGGTCAGGGTGAAGGCGATGCTGTCCCCTTCGGGGACCGTCTGCGGCGCGTCGGGGGCGATGCTGCCGCCGGCGCTGGACGTCGGCGTCACGGTATAAGTGGCCAGCTCGAAGGCCGCCGTCACGGTGCAGTCCGAGTGCACCGGGCCCGTCGTGAACACGCCGCCCTCGAGGGTGCCACCGCAGCCGCTCGCCGATGCCAGGCGGTAACCGGGCTCGGGACGGAACGAAAAGCTCTGCTGCGCCCCTTCCACCACATCCTGCGGCCATGCCGGCGACATCGCGCCATGGGCGCCGCTCGCGGGCAGCACGCGATGCGTGATCGGTGCATCGGGAAGGCCGAACGCCCACACCTTGGCGCTGCGATCGGTGAAGTAGAGCGTGCCGTCGACCAGGATCGGGCTGCCCCACTTCACGCTGCCGATGGGCGGCGAAGTCCAGAGCACGTCGCCGGTGTGCGGGTTGCGCGCGATCAGGCAGGTGCCGCCGCACGAGCCGGCATGGTAGACGACGCCGTTGGCAATGATGGCGGAGGTGCCATTCGTGCTCTTCTGCCAGGTCGGCAGCAGGAAGGGGACGTCGTCGCCGTCGAGCCCGAGCTTGAGGCCGGAGATGCCGCTGCCGTTGGCGAGATAGACCCACGTGGCGCCGTCACCCGCCTCGTCCACCCAGGTCACCGGCTGCGTCTTCATCCAGAACTGGCTGATCGGCACGTCGATCACCTCGATCGCGCCGCCGACTTCCCCCGGCAAACCCGTGCCGCCCATGCGATCGAGATCCAGCAGGTGCAGCTTGGAATCCTTGCCGGTCTGCACGCCGAGGTGCGCCACCGCGCTTCCTGCCGGCGGCTTCAATGGCAGCAGGGAGGCGGAACCCAGGTCGATGTCCTGCCCGTCGAGCTGGGCGTAGTTCGTCGGCGTGTAGCTGTCCAGCGGCAGGCCGGCGCCGGCGCCGGTGCCGTCGGGGTTCAGGGCCAGCACGCTGTCGCCCCAGTTGAGCCCGCCCAGGTGCGCATCGAAGAGGCCATTGCCGGTGGTGATGTAGACGCGGTTGGTGCCCGGGTCGTAGGTGGCGCCGGGCCGTCCCCAGATACCACTCTGGCGCTCGCCGCAATCGTTGATGCCGGGCGTGCCGTTCTGGATCATGTGGGAGGTGATGTCGCTGCAGAGCGTGTTGAACACGGTCTGCGTGCCGGTGGTCAGGTCGATGGCGGTGAGGTGGCCCTGGTAGTCGCCGCCATCGCCGATGTAGCCGTCGTTGACCATATAAAGATAGGTGGTGTGTCCGACGGTGGCGAAGGAGAGCGCCGAGGCACCCTTCTCGACATTCGGCTTGACCGTCGCCACCTGCGGCCAGCCGCCGCTGGTGTCCTCGACGCCGGTGCCGATCGCGAAGCGATGCACCTTGCCGTCGAGCCCGTAGGAATAGACGTAGTCGCCGAACGGATCGATCGCGGGCGAGGATTCGGTGGGCGAGGTGCCGCCGAGGTTCGCGAACCAGACTTCCGCGCCGGTTGCGGCGTCAATCGCCATCAAACGGCCGTTCTCGCCGAGGGCAAACAGCAGGTCGCGCTCGCCGTCGGGCGTCGCCACGTTGCTGCGATACACCGGCGCGCTGTCGACGCTGGCGGCCAGTGCGTGCTGGTAGCGCAGCGTCATCTGCGCCACGTTCGCCGCACTCACCTGGTGCTCGTCGGGGTTGTTGCCGGTGTGCGCGGCGTCGTAACCCCATTGCAGCCAGTCCGCGGCACCGGCGGAGGCGCCGCCGGCCAGGGCAACCAGTGACGCAGTGGCGAGCACCAGGGTCTTGACGCGCATCGGCTTCTCCAGCGGGCAGGGACGGCGATGATGGGCCGCCGGGGCCGGCGCGGCAACTGCGCCGCGGCGGGCTCAGCCGGGCGGGGCGTCGAAGCCGTCGCCGAACACCGGGTCCGCATCGGCGGCGAAAACGGCGCGCACGGTGCAATCCGCGCCGATGGGCGCGGTGGTGTACACGCTCCCGTCCAGGGTGCCGCCGCAGCCCTCGATGGAGGCCAGCACGAAGAGGGGCAGCGGCAGCACGGTGAAGGCGATGCGCGTCCCATCCACCACGTCCTGCGGCAGGGCCGGCAGCAGCAGGCCCGGACCATGCACCTCGGGCGTTACGACGTGGACGAGGGGGGCGAAGCGCGCCTGGACGGTGCAGTCGGCGAACACCGGGGCCGTCGTGTAGGCATCGCCCGCGAGGCTGCCGCCGCAGCCTTCCACCGCGTCGATGCGGTAGTGCGGATCCGCCTGGACGGTGAACACGGCGGTTTCCCCTTCCGGCACCTGCTGCGGCGTCGCCGGGTCGAGGTTCCCGTGTTCGCCTGCCAGCGGCGTGACGACATGCGCCAGTGGCGCGAACGTCGCCTGCACGGTGCAGTCGGCCAGCACGGGGCCGGTGGTGTAGGTGGTGCCCTCGAGCGTGCCACCGCAGCCGGTCACCGCGTCGATGCCGAATCCCCCGGCAGCGACGACGGAGAAGCTGGTGGTGGCGCCGTCCGTCACCACCTGCGGCGTCGGAGGCTCCAGCTGCCCGCCGTCGCCGGCAAGCGGGGTGACAGTGTGCTGCAGCAGGGCGAACGTGGCCTCGACGGTGCAGTCGGCCAGCACGGGCGCGGTGGTGTAGACGCTGTCATCGAGCGTGCCGCCGCAGCCCGTGACCGTGTCGATGCGGTAGTGCGGTTCGGCGGCCACGGTGAAACTGACGGTGTCGCCTTCGGCGACGGCCTGCGGCGTCGACGGTGCGAGGCTGCCGTGGGCGCCGGCCAGGGGCGTCACCGTCCACGTCGGCGCATCGCCCGGACCGAACCGGTACAACGTGGTGCCGGAGGCGATGTAGAGCGCGCCGCCGGCGACGATCGGACTTTGCCAGTGCAGGTTGCCTACCGGCGTGGAGGTCCAAAGCAGCGTGCCGTCGTGCGGGTCGCGCGCCATGAGGCAGGCGCCGCCGCTGCACGGCGCCGAGTGGAACACCACGTCGTTGGCGATGATGGCGGAGGTGCCGCCCGTCGTCTTCTGCCACGTCGGTTGCAGGTGCGGCAGACCTTGCGCGGTGAGGGTCAGGCGCAGGCCCGAGATGCCGCGCCCGTTCGCCATGAACACCCAGGTGGCGCCGTCGCCGTGCACGTCCACCCAGATCGCGGGCTGAGTGGTCATCCAGTCCTCGCGGATCGGCACGCTGATCACCTCGATCTCGCCACCGACGCCAGCGGGCGCGCCGGTGCCGCTCATGTCGTCGAGATCGATCAGGCGCAGCATGGCGTCCTTGCCGGTCTGCAACCCGAGGTGCTGCACGCTGCTGCCGGGTGGCGGCTGCAGGATCGACAGCGAGGCGGAACCGAGGTCGGTATCGGTGCCGTCGAGCACCTGGTAGTTGCTTGGCGTGTAGCTGTCCAGCGGCAGCCCGCCACCCGCACCGGTGCCATCGGGGTTCAGCGCCAGCACGCTGTCGCCCCAGTTGCGCCCGCCGGTGATGGCGTTGAAGGTGCCGTTGCCGGTGGTGATGTAGACGCGGTTGGTGGCGGCGTCGAAGGTGGCGCCGGGTCGCCCCCACACGCCGCTCATGCGCGTGCTGCAGCCGGTCACGCCGTCCTCGCCGTCCTCGATCATGTGGATGGCGACGTCGCTGCAGAGCGTGTTGAACACCGTCTGCGTTCCCGTTGCCAGGTCGATCGTCGTCAGGTGGCCCTGGTAGTCGCCGAAGTCGCCCACGTACCCGGCGTTCACGGCGTAGAGATACGCGCGGCCGTTGCTGCGGCCGATCGCCAGCGCGCCGGCACCTTTCTCCACGTCGGGTTTCAGGGTCGCGAGCTGCGGCCAGTGGGCGTCGATCACTTCGCTGCCGTCGCCGATGGCGAGCTTGTGCACCTTGCCGTCGACGCCGTAGTGGTAGATCCAGGCGCGGTCGGGACCGATGGCGGGCGAGGCCTGCGTCGGTGCACGCCCGCTGGTCGGCGAGGCCCACACCAGCGAGCCGTCGGCCGCGTCGAGCGCCAGCAGCGTGCCGTTGCTGGCGGCGAGGAACACCAGGTCGCGCACGCCCGTCGGCGTCTGGATGGCGCCGGCGTACACCGGCGCGCTGTCCACGCTCGCCGGCAGCGGCGCGGCGTAGCGGCGCGACATCTGCGCGACGTTGGCGGCGGAGATCAGCGACTCGTCGGGGTTGTTGCTGCCGTGCGCGGCATCGCGGCCGAACTGCGGCCAGTCGGCGGCACCGGCAGGCCACGCGGCCAAGCTGGCGCACAGGGCAAGGCAGGGGGAAAGGCCGGTCGTGCGCATGCGGGTTCTCCGCGATGGCGCCGGTGGCGGGTCGATGCCCACCGGCCGGGGCCCGCATGGTACGCCGCAGGTTCGGCAGGAAAAGCGCATGTGTGGGGAAGCCAACTTTGCGGTGCCGTGCGCGGTCGGGGCGCCCGTGGTAGAACCACAGGCCCTGGCCTCCCGGAGTCACGCCATGAACGCCCCTCGCCGCACCGTCGCGTTGGCGCTCGCCGCGCTGTCGTTTCCCGTTTTCGCCGGCATCGTGCCGGACGATCTCACGCTGGTCCGCTTCCCCGATGCCACCACCACGTTCGCACAGCCGATCGCGGTGGATGCGCCCGACGACGGCAGCGGGCGCGTGTTCGTCATCGAACGCTGCAACGGCATCCGCATCGTCAAGGACGGCGCGGTGCTCGCCACGCCCTTCCTCACCATCAGCACGAGCTGCAGCAGCGAGCAAGGGATCCTCGGACTCGCCTTCGATCCGGCGTTCGCCAGCAACGGCACCTTTTACGTCACCTACACGGCGCCTTCGAGCGACCCGCGCCTGGGCGCGTCGGCCGACCAGGTGTTGGCGCGCTATACCGTCTCGCCGCCGAGCGCCAATGTCGCCAATCCGGATGGCACGGTCATCCTGCGGGTGCCCGACATCGCCGGCAACCACAATGGCGGCGACCTCCACTTCGATTCGCAGGGCTACCTCAACTGGTCGATGGGCGACGGCGGCGTGCAGGGCGATCCCAACGGATTCGCGCAGTGCACCGGACGCAAGAAGGCCGACAACGATCCGGCAAGCTGCCACTCGATCACGGGCTCCGGCCCGACCTATTACCTCCTCGGCAAGATCATCCGCCTCGACGTCCACGCGACCACCGCGGTCGCCGGACCGAACCTGTGCGGTGCGACGCTCGGGGCGCCCGCTCCGTACGCGATCCCGCCGGGCAACCCGTTTGCCGACCCGGTGCTGCATCCCACCGAGTGCGCCGAGATCTTCAACTGGGGCTTCCGCAACCCGTTCCGCTTCAGCATCGACCGCGAGACCGGCGACATGCTGATCGGCGACGTCGGCCAGAACCGCTACGAGGAAATCGATTTCCAGCCCGCCGGCAGCGAGGGCCAGAACTTCCAGTGGAACGCCTGCGAAGGCTTCCACACCTATCCGGGCAATGCACAAGGCTGCAGCGGCCCGGCCGGCAGCGTGCCGCCAAAGATCGAACTGCCGCACGGCAGCAGCCCGTTCGCCTGCGCCATCACCGGCGGCTACGTCTATCGCGGACCGATCCAGGCCCTGCGCGGCCAGTACGTCTTCAGCGACTACTGCACCGGCGAGATCTACATCGCCGCCAACCCGGACCCGGGCGCCGCGTCGTGGAGCTACCAGACCCTCGGCGGCGCGCCATCGATGAACACCTACGCGTTCGGCGAGGATGCCAGCGGGAACCTCTACGTCGCCGACGGCAACGGGCCGCTGTACATCCTCCACTCCGACAGCGGCACCGACGACACCATCTTCGCCAACGGATTTGAGTAGAGCGGGATTGGGGGCGGATGGTGGCGCTCGTCACGCGAAACGGTCCGGTCGCGCACAGGGTGCGCTCCTACAATAATCGCGGAGCGGCCCAACGCTACCGGCCGTTGTAGGAGCCCACCCTGTGGGCGACAGCCCGTTCGCCGCGCAACTCGGTGCCTCGGTCGCGCACAGGGTGCGCTCCTACAATAATCGCGGAGCGGCCCACGCTACCGGCCGTTGTAGGAGCCCACCCTGTGGGCGACAGCCCGTTCGCCGCGTGACTCCACGTCCCCGTCGCCCACAGGGTGCGCTCCTGCAAGCGGAGTGCGGCGCTACGGCTGTTCCTTCAGCGCGATCGCATTGATGCCGTTGTCGGCGAGGGCGCGCTTGGCGGCTTCGAGATCGCTGGCGCTGGCGTAGGGGCCGACGCGCACGCGGTGCCAGGTCTTGCCGTTGATGGTGACCGGCTGGATTCGGGCGCTGAAACCGGACAGGGCGAGTTTCGCCTTGGCTTCGTCGGCCGCCTTGGCGTCGGGATAGGAACCGGCCTGCAGCACGTAGCGCCCGCCTGCCGCGGGAGACGGCGGGGTGCCGGCCGGCGTCGTCGCCGGGGTGGTGGCGGCCTGCTGCTCGGCGCGCGCCTTGGCCGAGAGTTCGGCGTCGGGAATCACCACCTCGGCTTCCGGCAGCACCTGGTAGAAGTCGTAGTTCTTCTTCGGCTTCGCCTCGGCCACCGGCGGCTCGCCCTCGCGCGGGGCGGTCGCCTGCGGGTTGGGCTGCGGCAGGTTGCTGCGCCGGAGGAGCGGTCCCCAGTCCTTGCCCAGCACCAGCAGCATCAGGCCCATGCCGACCAGGATGCCCAGCAGCATCCATACCCACGCCGGCTTCTGCGATCCCCCGCCGCGCGTTGCCTGCCGTCCGCTCTTGCGTGCCATTACATGCTCTCCGGCGCCGAGACGCCCAGAAGGTCGAGTCCGTTCGCCAGCACCTGGCGCGTGGCCGCGGCAAGGGCGAGCCGCGCATCGCGCAGGCCGGCGTCCTCGACGAGGAACTGGTGCGAGTTGTAGTAGGCGTGGAACGCCGCCGCAAGCTCGCGCAGGTAGATCGTGACCAGGTGCGGCTCGAGGCTGGCGCCCGCCGCCTCGACCACCTCGGGCCAGCGCGACAGCTCCACCATCAGCGCCTTCTCGTGCGCCTCTTCCAGCCGCGCGAGGTGGGCGAGGCCGTTGTCCTTGTCCCATGACAAGCCGCGCTCGCCGAGCTGGCGCATCACGCTCGCCACCCGCGCGTGCGCGTACTGCACGTAGTAGACCGGGTTGTCGTTGGTCTGCGCGCGCGCGAGGTCGATGTCGAACACCAGCTGCGAATCGCTCTTGCGCGCGATCAGGAACCAGCGCGTGGCGTCGCGCCCGGCTTCCTCGATGAGGTCGCGCAGGGTCAGGTAGCTGCCGGCGCGCTTGGACAGCTTCACCTCCTCGCCGCCGCGCATCACCGTCACCATCTGGTGCAGCACGTATTCGGGCCAGCCCGGCGGGATGCCGGCGTCGAGCGCCTGCAGACCTGCCTTCACGCGGGCCAGCGAGCCGTGGTGGTCGGAGCCGAGTTCGGTGATCGCGCGCTCGTAGCCGCGCGTCCACTTGCTGTAGTGGTAGGCGACGTCCGGCACGAAATAGGTGTAGCTGCCGTCCGACTTCCGCATCACGCGGTCCTTGTCGTCGCCGAAATCGGTCGTGCGCAGCCACAGCGCGCCGCCATCCTCGTAGGTGTGGCCGTGCGCGACCAGCTCGTGCACGGTCTTTTCCACCTGCCCGCCCGCGTACAGCGACGACTCGAGGAACCAGGTGTCGAACGCGACGCCGAACGCACGCAGGTCGGCGTCCTGCTCGCGCCGCAGCCAGGCAACCGAGAAGCGGCGGATCGCGTCGAGGTCGTCGAGGTCGCCGCTGGCGGTGATGTCGGCGCCGTCGGCGTGCACCGACTCGCGGTCGAGGTAGGCGCGCGCGACGTCCTTGATGTAGTCGCCGCGGTAGCCGTCTTCGGGCCAGGAGGGCGAATCGGGATCGACGCCACGCGCGCGGGCCTGCACCGACAGGGCGAGGTTGGCGATCTGCGCGCCGGCATCGTTGTAGTAGAACTCGCGCACCACGCGCCAGCCGTTGGCATCGAGCACGCGCGCGATGCAGTCGCCGATGGCCGCGGCGCGGCCGTGGCCGACGTGCAGCGGGCCGGTCGGGTTGGCCGACACGAACTCCACCCCGGCGGTGCGTCCGCCGGCCGATTCGTTGCGCCCGTACGCCTTGCCTTGGCGCAGGATCTCGCCGACCTCGCGCGTCCACGCCGAAGGCCCGAGGAAGAAGTTGATGAAGCCCGGTCCCGCGATCTCGACCCGCGCGACCTCGGGGCTGGCGGGCAGCGCCGCGACCAGCGCGGTGGCGACGTCGCGCGGCTTGCGCCCGGCGGCCTTGGCCAGCAGCAGGGCGGCATTGGCGGCGAAGTCGCCGTGCGCCGGGTTCTTCGTGCGCTCCACCACGAAGGCGGGCACGTCGCCGGGCGGCAGCGTGCCGTCCGCACGCAGGGCGGCCATCGCGTCGAGGAGGAGGGCGTGCAGGGTTTCTTTCACGGGTTCGGTGACTGTCGCCAAAGCGGGCGATTGTAGCAATGCCGTCACATCGTGCCGGTGGCGCGGCGCGCCTGCGGTGGCCTGCCCGGGTGGCATCGGGGCCGGGACGTACCGCGACCCCAGGGCGACCGGCCCTGCGCAGGTTCCGCCCGGGACAGCTCCGCACGGCGGCCCCGGTGGCAACGAGAGGATCAGCCATTCGGGGGCCCGGCGCCCATCCCCTTTCGGCCGGTGCCGCTCAGGCGGGTTCGAACGCCCGCTCCTCGCGCGAGGCATCGATCACGGCCTGACCCGTGGCGGGCGGGCCGTCTCGCTCGAAGCGGGCACGCAGCCGCGCGCAGAGCGCCGCCAGGCGCGGCGCGTTGGCATCCTTGGCCGCGCCGAACGCGGCGCGGCCGCGGGCGGAGACGAAGCGGTGCAGGTCAAAGAAGAATCGCTCCTGGCCGTCGGTGAGGAAGCGCAGCGCGGGCAGGGCGCTCTCGGCCGAATCGAGCGGCCGGCCCGCCAGCATCTCGCGTTCGCGGCAGAGGTTCTCGGCCGTGGTGGCGAAACGCGCGAACGGCTCGGCGACGCTCGCCGTGTCGAGGTCGGCCGCCACCAGCGCAAGCTGGTGGGCGCGCACGAAGGCGGCATCGCCGCGCCAGCCGGGATGGTGCGCATCCAGCGCCACGTCCAGCCGCGCCGCCAGCGCGCCGCCACCCTGCGCCTGCTCGGCCGCGTTGTAGGACGGCGCGGCGCCGCCACCTGGAGGCGGGCGGGCATCGAACGTGCTGCCGGCAATCGCCAGTTCCAGCGCGAGGAAGAGATCGGCGTCGGCCTCGCGCGAAAAGCCGGTCAGGTCGAGGATGCGCGCCATCTCGCCGCTGCTGGCGCGCTCGTTGGCGCCGACGCCGGCATAGAAGTGCGGTGCCTCGCGCTGGCGCAGGTCGTGGCCGGCGCCGAACAGCATCAGCAGGCACGCCTCGCGCAGGTCCAGAGGGTCCGAGCCCGGCGCCGCGAGCACGCGATCGAGGCGCTCGCCGCAGATGTCGAGCACGTGGCCTTCGTTGTGGTAGGGGTGGAAGTCGGCGCCGAAGCGGCCATGGCGCAGCGCCAGCCGCGCGTGCGCCAGGCGCACCGCATCGGCCGTGCGCGCGAACAGCGCCGGGTCGGTTTCGATCCGCGACGCCCACGCCTTGCGGCGCTCGGCCAGCAGCACGTCGAGCAGCGAATGGCTGCCGATCAGCCGCCGCGCGGCAGCCACGTCCGGCAGCTGCCGCTCGGTCTCGTCGGCGGTGGATGCGTTCGGTATCCCGAGAATCACGATGCGAGCGTGTGTCCCAATCCGGCGCGGAGTATAGGCGCGCACGCCACGCCGCAACGAGATCACGTTCGCGCCCCCGCCCCCCCCGCCGGGCCGCGCCATCCGTGGGCGCCGGCCAACGACCCGCCAGGTCAAGCCGAAGCACGAGCCGAAGCCTTCAACACGAAGCACACAGAGCACCCGAAGAAGGCACGCCGAAGGGAAGCCAAGCCTTTGGTTCTTGCTTCCGACTTTCTAGTTCTTGCTTCCTGCCTTTTGCTTTCTCTGTGTGCTCCGTGTGCTCCGTGTTTCAATCTTTTGCTTTGCCGGCGCGCAGCTGGCGAAGCTACAGCCAGCCGCGCTGGGCGAGCGAGGTGGGCGTGCCGCTGCCGATCACGAAGTGGTCGAGCAGGCGCACGTCGATCAGTTCGAGCGATTCGCGCAGGCGCTGGGTGATGGCGCGGTCGGCGGCGCTCGGTTCCGCCACGCCGGACGGGTGGTTGTGCGCGACGATCAGCGCGGCCGCGTTGTGCTTGATGCAGCGGCGCACCACTTCGCGCGGGTGCACGCTGGCGCCGTCGATGGAGCCGCGGAACATTTCCTCGAAGGCCAGCACGCGGTGGCGGTTGTCGAGGAAGAGGCAGGCGAACACCTCGTAGGGGTAGGCCGCCAGCTTCGACTTCAGGTAGCGCGCGCTCATGGCCGGATCGGTGAGCGTCTCGCCGCTGCACAGTTCCGCCTCGAGGTAGCGCTTGCCGAGCTCCAGCGCGGCGCACAGACGGCACCAGGCGACGGTGCCGATGCCGGGACGTCCCTGCGGTGCGTCGAGCAGCGGCTTGAGGCCGCCGGCGCCGACCAGCAGCGCGCGGCCGAGATCGACGGCGGTGTGGCCGCGCCGGCCGGAGCCGAGGAACACGGCCAGCAGTTCGGCATCGGAGAGGGCGCCGGCGCCCTTGCCCAGCAGTTTCTCGCGCGGGCGTTCGTCTTCGGGCCAGTGGCGGATGCTCATGGTTGGGGCCGCGATTGGGGAGTGGGGATTCGGGATTGGAAACGGCAAGCGCCGGTCCGTGCGCGTCTGTCGACCACGGTAGCTGGCGGTCACCCGGTGGCCGAGGGGCAGGGGGCGTGAATTTCAGTAAGCTAGGGCACTCTCCCGGCGTACGCGGATTCCTACATGGGCAGACAGGGCCTTGCCGGCGCGCGCGTGCTGCTCGGCGTCTCCGGCGGCATTGCGGCCTACAAGGCGGCCGCGCTGGTGCGGCGCCTGCGCGATGCCGGTGCGGACGTACGCGTGGTCCTCACCGCCAACGCCGCGCGCTTCGTCAGCGCGCTCACCTTCCAGGCGCTGTCCGGCAATCCGGTGCGCACGGGCCTGTGGGACGAGGCCGCGGAAGCGGCAATGGGGCACATCGAGCTGGCGCGCTGGGCCGACCGGGTGCTCGTTGCACCGGCATCGGCCGACCTGCTCGCGCGCCTCGCCCACGGCCACGCCGACGACCTGCTGGCGACGGTCTGCCTTGCCACCACCGCGCAGCTGGCCGTCGCGCCGGCCATGAACCAGCAGATGTGGGCGCACCCGGCGACGCAGGCGAACATCGCCCTGCTGCGCGAACGCGGCGTGCACGTGCTCGGCCCTGCCAGCGGCGACCAGGCCTGCGGCGAAACCGGCGCCGGGCGACTGCTGGAACCGGAAGACCTCGTTGCCGCATTGGCCGCCGGCGCCGGCGGCGGCTTGCTCGCCGGCGCGCGCGTGCTGGTGACGGCGGGACCCACGTTCGAGGACATCGACCCGGTGCGCTTCATCGGCAACCGCAGCTCCGGCCGCATGGGTTTTGCCGTGGCTGCCGCGGCGGCGGCCGCCGGCGCGAGCGTCACGCTGGTGGCCGGGCCGGTGGCACTCGACACCCCGCCCGGGTGCGAGCGCATCGACGTGCGCAGTGCACGCGACATGCGCGCGGCGGTGCTGGCGCGTGCCGCCACCTGCGACGTGTTCGTCGGTGCGGCGGCGGTCGGCGACTTCCGTCCCTCGGCCGAGGCGGGTCAGAAGATCCACAAGGAAGGCGATGCCGGCCTCGCGCTGGCGCTGGTGCAGAACCCCGACATCCTGGCCGAGGTGGCGGCGCTGGAAGCACGCCCGTTCGTGGTGGGCTTCGCCGCCGAAACCGGTGACCTGGAGGCGCGGGCGCGCGCCAAGCTGGAACGCAAGCACCTCGACCTCATTGCCGCCAACACGGTGGGCGGGGGCCAGGGCTTCGACAGCGAGGACAACGCCCTGCTCCTGCTCTGGCCTGGTGGCGGCCGCGAGGTGCTGGCGCAGGCGCCCAAGGCCGAACTGGCGGAGGCGCTGGTGGCGCGCATCGCCCGCCTGCGCGGGGCGGCGGCATGAGCGGCGCACCGTCGGCCGGCGTGCGACCGGTGCAGCTGCGCATCCTGGATCAGCGCCTGGGTCGCGACTGGCCGCTGCCCGCCCCGGCAACCGCCGGTTCCGCCGGGGTCGACCTGCGCGCCATGCTCGAGGCGCCGCTCGCACTGGCGCCCGGCAGCGAGGCGCTGGTGCCGAGCGGGCTGGCCGTCCACATCGACGATCCGGGCCTGTGTGCGCTGGTGCTGCCGCGCTCGGGCCTCGGCCACCGCCACGGCATCGTGCTCGGCAACCTGGTCGGGCTGATCGATTCGGACTACCAGGGGCCGTTGATGATTTCGTGCTGGAACCGTTCCGGTGCCGCCTTTACCATCGAGCCGGGCGAACGCATTGCCCAGCTGCTGATCGTGCCGGTGGTGCGGCCGTTGTTCGAGGTGGTCGAGGCCTTCGCGCCCAGCGCGCGTGGCGACGGCGGCTTCGGCAGTTCCGGCCGGCACTAGGCGGCCCATACGCAACAACCGAGGAAGGGGATGGCAAAGGGCGTCACCGGGCAACGGCGGGTGCGCATTCCGCCGCGCGTGGCCGCGCTGCTGGCACGGCTGGCGCCCGACCTGCGCCGCCTGGGGCTGCTCGCGCTCGGCACGCTGCTGCTTGCCCTCGGCGGATTCCTCGCCTGGCAGGCGTGGCTGGTGCGCAGCGCCGAGCAGGGCATCGCGATGGCCGACCGCGCGCGCGCGGCGGCGATCACCGCCATCGCCACCCAGATCCGCCAGCGCGAGGGGCTCGTGCAG
>JAEZQS010000168.1 GCA_023412995.1 Pseudomonadota bacterium | reverse complement strand
CGGGGGTGGTCTATGCCGCCGCGAGGTACCGGGCGGCGGGGAACGGCGAAGCCGCGCGCACCTTGCTGGCGCGCTTCCAGGCCGCATGGAAGGATCCCGAAGGCAACCCGCCGCTGCTGCGGCGGGCGCGCAAACTGGCCGGGTCAGGCGCCCAGCACGAAGAACATTAGGCCCACCTTGCCATCGGCCTTGGCGCGCAGCGCCTCGGCCTGGGTACGGAAGGTGTCCTTGGAAGGCAGGCTGCGCACCGCCGGCACGTCGGCCGGGTCCACGTGCACGCCATGTTCGGCGAGCGCCGCGACCGGATCGCCGAGGAACTTCTCGCGGAACGCATCATCGGTGCCGAGTCGGCCCAGCAGCTGGTCGAGTTGGGCGGGAGTCGGGACGGCCTGGCTCATCGGGCATCTCCAAGGAGGAAGGGGCGCCAGGCGGTTGCGCGGGCGCAACCGCGAAGCTCTGCGAGAATACCCGCTTTTGCCGGAGCACGGCCGATGCGTGAACACCGCAAGGCACGCCGCTGCGCGATCGTGATGATGGAGCCGCGCGAGCAGTTGCAGCCCGACCTGGCGGGACTCCTGTCGGGTGGCGAGCCGTTCACCGCGGAGGTGACCTGCTTTGCGCTCGCCCCGCACCTTGGCCGGGAAATCGCGCTGGCGCCGGCGGAAGCGGCTGCCCTGCTCGCGATCGGCGAAACGCCGTGGATGTCAATCGACGCGCTGGTCGCCCGCGCCGGCGAGGCGGTCGTCGACAGCCTGCTCGACAAGGGCCTGCTGATCGGCGACGGGCCCTCGCACGCGGTGCTGCGCGAGCGTGACGAGGCGGTACGCGAGGGGCACTGGCGACCGCTGTCGGCCGTCGCGCATGCCTTCAGCCGCTGGGCCGACACCGGCGTCGATGAAGACGCCCGCATCACCCGACACCGCTCGATCGACGACCTCATTGCCGAATACGGGCTCCCGCCGACGCACTTGCCGGAACGTGCCGACCCCGCGGCACGCTGGCCGTTGCCGCCGTTGGCTGCGCCGTCGCCACTGGACGCGCTGTTCCGCCGGCGCGTCACCTGCCGCAATTTCGACACCGCCGCCGGTCTCTCGCAGGCGCAGCTCGGCGCCCTGCTGCAGCGGGTGTTCGGCTGCCTGGCGGTGGTGGACGTGCGCCCCGGCGTGTGCGGGCTGAAGAAGGCCCACCCTTCCGGCGGCGGGCTGCATCCGCTCGAGGCGTACCTGCTGCTGCGCCGGGTCGAGGGACTTGCCGACGGGCTCTATCACTACCACGCCGGCGACCATGCGCTGGAGCCGCTTGCGACGCTGGATGCCGACGCCGCCGACCGGCTCGCGCGCTGCTTCGTCGGCGGGCAGGGGTTCTTCGCCGAGGCGCCGGTGCACGTCGCCCTGGTCGCGCGCTTCCGACGCACGTTCTGGAAGTACCGCAACCACGCCAAGGCATACCGTGCCATCGTGCTGGAAGCCGGCCACGTGAGCCAGGACCTCTACCTTGCCGCGACCGAAGCCGGCCTCGGCGCCTACGTCACGGCGGCCATCAACGAGGTGGACATCGAGCACGCGTTCGGCCTCGACCCCTTGCGCGAAAGCCCGCTGGCGGTGTGCGGATTCGGCCCGCGTGCCGCCACCCTGGAGACGATGGAACTCGATCCCCTCGGCGCGGTTTGGGCCGGGCAACGCCGCAAGGACTGAGCGGCACGTGCGACGGCCAGGGACGACCCGGTGCCGGCGTGGTCAGCGGCGCCGGAACAGCGCCGCCCACGCCGCCGCGATGCGCGCGCGGCGCATCAACGCACCGCGGTTGCCGAGGCTGAGGCCGACGCGCGAAACGCCCTCGTCGTCGATCTCGCGCGCGACCAGCGTCAGCGGCCCCAGGCGCACGCGGTCGCCCACCTCGACGGTGTGCTCGTAGCGTCGCGTGAAGTGCTCGGCAAGGGTCAGCGGCGCGTCGCGCGGCCCCACCGTGATGCCGTAGAACCCCGCCATGTCGGCCAGCCGCACGTGGGCGTCGAAACTGAATTCGCCGAACATCTCGCGTTCGGCCTCGCGCGCTTCCTCGCGCGGCGCGAACAGCCAGTCCAGCCGGTAGGCCGCGCCGGGCGGGGTGAGGAAATAAGCGTAATCGCCGGCAAGCGGCGCACCCGCCGCATCCGGCATCAGGATCTCGCCACCGCGCACCACCATCGCCGGACTCGCCCAGCGTGGCAGCGGTGCCCCGCCGAGGATCGCCGCATCGGCAGCCACCGGGTAGCCGACCATCTCGCGCGCGAGGGAGCCCGGCAGGTCGAGCTCGACCCGCCGGATCGCATGGTCGCGGTGCGGCAATGCCACGTCCAGAAGGCGCGCAGCCACGCCCAGGCTCCAGCCCTGCACCAGCAGCGAGGCAAGCACGACGATGAAGGCGACGTTGAAGATGAGCTGGGCATTGGGCAGCTGCATCAGCATGGGGATCGAGGCCAGGAAGATGCCGACCGCGCCGCGCAGCCCCACCCAGGAAATGAAGGCGATCTCGCGCTTGCCATAGCCGAACGGCGCGAGGCAGGCGATGACCGCGAGCGGCCGCCCGACCAGCATCAGGAAGGCTGCCACGCCGAGCGCCGGCACCAGTGCGTCGCCCAGCGTGTGCGGCGAAGCGAGCAACCCCAGCATCAGGAACATGACGATCTGGCACAGCCAGGTCCCGGCGTCGAGCACCGACAGCAGGTTGGCGAAGCCCGGGATGTTGCGATTGCCCGCCACCACCCCCGCGACGTACACCGCAAGGAAGGCGCTGCCGTCGAGCGATCCGGTGACGCCGAACACGAACAGCGCGGCGGCCATCAGGAACAGGGCAGCCAGGCCACCCGAAAGCGGCAGCTTGCGCAGGGCCGTCGCGACCAGCACCCCACCGGCCACGCCGGCCACGGCACCGATGCCGAATTCCCGCACCAGCTCGGCGGCGAAGTGGCCGGCGGTCGGCGCGTGCGTTGCCGCAAGGGTACCGGCCAGCAACGTGGTCAGCAGCACGGTGATGGGATCGTTCGCGCTCGACTCGATCTCGAGCGTCGAGCCCACCCGCGTGCGCAGCTGCAGGCCGCCGGCGCGCAGCAGGAAGAACACCGCCGCCGCGTCGGTCGAGGCGATGACCGAGGCGAGCAGCAGCGACGGCAGCGCGGCCAGGCCGAGCAGCCAGCGGGCGGCGAAGCTGGTGATCCCCGCCGTGATCACCACGCCTACCGTCGCCAGCAGGAGGGTCGGCGCGATGATGCCGCGGAAGCTTTCGCGCCGCGTGCGCAGGCCACCGTCGAACAGGATCACCGCGAGGGCGAACGAGCCGATGCGGTAGGTGGTGGCGTAGTCGTCGTAGCGGATTCCGACCGGCCCATCCACTCCCGCCAGCATCCCGAGCACCAGGAACACCAGCAGCAGCGGCGCGCCGAAGCGCCGCGCGATCAGGCTGGAGGCGATCCCGGCGAGGATCAGCGTCGCCGCGGCGGCCAGCAGCCAGTAGGTGTTCTCGATCGCGTTCATGGGCGGCGCGCAGGGGGTGTCTGATCATACGGAGGAAACGGCGGCAGCTTGAAGCGGGGCGAGGCACGAGGCGCGGGCAATCGCCGGATGCGCCACCCGGGAGGATTCCTCGCCGGTGGGCGGCCGGCGCGGGCTGCATCGAGCTGGCGGGACGGCGCACTACAGCCGGCGGTACTGGATCGCTTCGGCAAGGTGGGCGGCGCCGATGCGGGTGCTGCCGTCGAGGTCGGCGATGGTGCGCGCCACGCGCAGCACGCGGTGGTAGCCGCGGGCGGAGAGGCCGAGACGCTCGACGGCGCGGTCGAGCAGTGCGTGCAGGCACTCGTCGAGCACGCAGTCGCGCTCGGTTTCGCGGTTGCCGAGCCAGGCGTTGGGCTTGCCGGCGCGTGCGAGCTGGCGCGATCGCGCCGACACCACGCGCGTCCGCACGACCGCGCTCGACTCGCCCTCGACGCTGCTGCGCAGTTCGGCGTGCGCCACGCGCGGCACCTCGATGGTGAGGTCGATGCGGTCGAGCAGGGGCCCCGACAGGCGCGAGCGGTAGCGCGCGACCGCTTCCGGCGTGCAGCGGCAGCGCCCCGATGGATCGCCGGCATAGCCGCACGGGCACGGGTTCATTGCCGCGACCAGCTGGAATCGCGCCGGGAACTCGGCCTGGCGCGCCGCACGCGAGATCGCGATGCGGCCCGATTCCAGCGGCTCGCGCAGCACCTCCAGCACGTGGCGGTCGTACTCGGGCAACTCGTCGAGGAACAGCACGCCGTGGTGGGCGAGCGAGATCTCGCCCGGGCGCGGCACCGGGCCGCCGCCGACCAGGGCGACCGCCGAGGCGGTGTGGTGCGGTGCGCGGAAGGCGCGCGTCTTCCAGCGCGAAAAGTCGTTGTCGTAGCCGGCGACGGAGCGCACGGCCGCCAGTTCAAGCGCCTCGTGCTCCTCCAGCGGCGGCAGGATGCCCGGCAGGCGGCTCGCCAGCATGGTCTTGCCGGTGCCGGGCGGCCCGAGCATCAGCAGGTTGTGTGCACCGGCTGCGGCGATTTCCAGCGCCCGCCGCGCCTGGTGCTGGCCGCGCACGTCGCGCAGGTCCGGATGG
>JAEZQS010000165.1 GCA_023412995.1 Pseudomonadota bacterium | reverse complement strand
GTGCTGGGCGACGCCGACCGTGCCCTGGCGCATGCGTTCGCCGGCGGGGCCGACGTGCGCATGCTGGTGGCGCGGCGTGGCCAGGCGGTCGATTCGGTGGTGCTGCATGCGTGGCAGGCCTGCCTGGGCGACGGCGGCGGCTGCGCCCTGTTCGCGGTCGGCGGGTATGGGCGCGGTGGCCTGTTCCCGCATTCGGACGTCGACCTGCTGGTGCTGGGCGAAGCGGGTGCACTGGGCCGGCAGTCACGCGCGCTGGAAGCCTTCTTTGCCGCGCTGTGGGACGCCGGCCTCGCGCCCGGCCATGCCATGCGCACGCCGGAGGAGTGCCGCGGGCTGGCGATGCAGGACGTGGCGGTCTTCACCGCGCTGCTGGATGCGCGCCGCCTGGCCGGGCAGCCCGCCATGGACCAGTCCCTGGCAGGCGCGATGGCCGGCCTGTGGCCGCCGCCGGCGTTCCTTGCCGCCAAGCGCGCCGAGCAGGCGGCGCGCCACGCGCGCTTCGACGACACCGCCTACAACCTCGAACCCAACCTCAAGGAAGGACCGGGCGGTCTGCGCACGCTCGACCTGATGCGCTGGCTCGGTGCGCGCATCGCGGGCGCACGCGACTTCGCGGCCATGGTCGAGGCAGGGCTGCTGGATCCCGACGGGTGCGCCGCGCTGCACGAGGCCGAATCGGTGCTGCTGCGCTACCGTTTCGCGCTGCACCTCGCCGCCGGCCGCGCCGAGGAACGGCTGCTGTTCGACCACCAGCGGCGGCTCGCGGCCGAGCTGGGCTACGCCGACGAACACGAGCGCAACCTCGCGGTCGAGCAGTTCATGCAGGCCTATTACCGCGCGGCCACCGTGGTCGAGCGCCTCGGCGTGCAGCTGGTCGAACGCTGCACCGAACTGCTGGAAGCGCCGGCGGCCGCGCCGGAGCCGCTCGACCGCGACTTCGCCGCCGTGGGCGAGCGCATCGAGCCGCTGGACGAGAGCCTGTTCCTGCGCCGTCCGCGCGCGATCATCGACCTGTTCGCGCTGCAGCTGGACCACCCGCGCCTGCAGGGCCTGTCGGCACGCACGATGCGGTTGCTGCAGGAAGCGCTGGGCAGCCATCGCGACGATTTCGCCGGCGACGCGCACGTGCTCGAGGCCTTCCTCGCGCTGCTGCGGCGTGGCGCGCCGGCCGTGGAAGCGCTGGCGCGCATGAACCGCCACGGCGTGCTGGCGGCGGTACTGCCGCCGTTCCGCCAGGTGGTCGGGCGCATGCAGTACGACCTCTTCCATGTCTACACCGTGGACGAGCACACCCTGCGGGTGCTGCGCCACCTGGCGCGTTTCGCGGGCGCCGGTGCCCGCGAGGGCTTCCCGCATGCGCGCGAGACGTGGGCCGGGCTCGAGCGACCGGAACTGCTGCTGCTGGCGGCGCTGTTCCACGACATCGCCAAGGGGCGCGGCGGCGACCACTCGGTGCTGGGCGAGGAGGAAGCGCGTGCCTTCTGCGCGCGCCTGGCGCTGCCGCCGGGGGATGCCGCGCTGGTGGCCTGGCTGGTGCGCTGGCATCTCCTGATGAGCGTCACGGCGCAGCGCCAGGACATCACCGATCCGGACGTGGTGCACCGGTTCGCGGTGCAGGTGGGCGACCGCGAGCGGCTCGACCATCTGTACCTGCTGACCATGGCCGACATCGCCGGGACCAACCCGCGGCTGTGGAACGACTGGAAGGCGCGCCTGCTGGCGGACCTCTTCACCTCGGCGCGGTTCGCGCTGCGGGCCGGGCTCAGCCGGCCGCCGGATGCCGGCGAGCGGGCCGAAGCGTGCCGCCGCGAGGCGCAGGTACTGCTGCAACAGCAAGGCAGTGGCGACGCCGCGGCGGTGGACGCGCTGCTGTCCACCTTCCCGCCGGCCAGTTTCCTGCGCCAGCGCCCTGCGCAGATCGCCTGGCAGGCACAGGCCATCGCGCAGGCGGGTGGCGGCATGGCGGTGGCGGTGCGGGCGCGTTCGAACGCCAGCAGCGAACTGTTCGTGCACGCGCCCGACCGCGACGGGTTGTTTGCCGCCATCGCAGCGGCGCTGGACCGGCTTGGGCTGGCGGTGGTGGGTGCGCGCCTGTTTGCCGCGCCAGCCGGGGTGTTCGACACCTTCGAGCTCCTCGAAGGCCGCACCGCGGCAGCGCTGGAACCGGCGCGCGCCGCCGAACTGCGCGCGGTGCTGCTGCGCGTGCTCGCCGCCGCCGACCTGTCGCCCCGCCTGGCCCGTCGCCACCTGCCGCGGCGCCTGCGCCATTTCCAGCGCGCGCCGCAGGTCGGCTTTTCCGCCGCGGGCGATGGCACCCAGCTGGCGCTGGTGTGCAGCGACCGGCCGGGCGTGCTGGCGCGCGCCGCGCTCGCCTTGCGCGAGGCGCGCGTGCGCGTGCACGATGCACGCATCGCCACGTTCGGCGATCGGGTGGAGGATTTCTTCGTGCTGACGGGCGAGGACAACCAGGCGCTGGACGAGGCGGCGCAGGAGCGCGTGCGCACGCTGCTGCTGCGCCACCTTGGTGGCGCCAGCGCGACGGGCATTGCCGATGGCGTCGCCTGAAGCGCTGGTCGATGCGGCGTGGGAGCGGCGCGGCGAACTGCGTGAAGAGGATTTCGCCGCCCTGCGTCCGGTGCTCGACGGCGTGCTGGACCGGCTCGAGGCCGGCACCCTGAGGGTGGCCGAGCCCGCCGGCGCCGGCTGGCAGGTGCACGCGTGGCTCAAGAAGGCGGTGCTGCTCTATTTCCGCGCCAGCCCGAACCGCGCCATGGAGGGCGGGCCGATGGCCGCATTCGACAAGGTGCCGCTGCGCTTTGCCGGTGCCTGCGAGGATGCCCTGCGCGCCACCGGCGCGCGCATCGTGCCGGGCGCGCTGGTGCGCCGCGGTGCGCACGTCGGCCGCGACGCCGTGCTGATGCCGAGCTACGTCAACATCGGCGCGCACGTCGGTGCCGGCACCATGGTGGACACCTGGGCGACGGTGGGTTCATGCGCCCAGGTGGGTGCCAACGTGCACCTTTCCGGCGGCGTCGGCATCGGCGGCGTGCTCGAGCCGCTGCAGGCCGGTCCCACCATCATCGAGGACGACTGTTTCATCGGCGCGCGCTCCGAAGTGGTCGAGGGCGTCGTCGTCGAACGTGGCAGCGTGATCGGCATGGGCGTGTTCCTCGGCCAGTCCACCCGCATCTACGACCGCGCCACGGGCGAGGTCGGCTACGGCCGCGTGCCGGCGGGCAGCGTGGTGGTGGCCGGCGCCCTGCCGGCCGCCGACGGCAGCCACAGCCTGCACGCGGCGATCATCGTCAAGCGGGTCGATGCGCGCACGCGTGCCAAGACCTCGATCAACGAGCTGCTGAGGGCCTGACCATGGCGGCCGTCCTCTACGGCCTCGCGGCCTGCGACACCTGCCGCAAGGCGCGCAACTGGCTCGACCGCTTCGGCGTGCCGTACACCTTCGTCGACTACCGCGCGCAGCCCATTCCCGCCGCCACGCTGAAGGAATGGGCGTCCGCAGTGGGCGGCTGGGATGCCCTGGTCAACCGCTCCTCGACTACCTGGCGCGGCCTGCCGGATGCGCGCAAGGCGCCCGCCAGCGCGGCCGAATGGAAGCTGCTGCTGCGCGAGCATCCGGCGCTGGTCCGCCGCCCGGTGGTGGTGCTGGACGATGGCAGCGTGCACCAGGGTTTCAGCGACGCGCTGTTCAAGCGCCTGTTCGGCCAGCGCAGGTGAACGCAGCGTCCGCCGTGCTCGCGCTGGCCTGCGAGCTGGTCCGGCGCGCCTCGGTGACGCCGGAGGACGCCGGTTGCCAGGCCCTGCTGGGGGGCCGCTTGGCGGCGGCGGGATTCAAGGTCGAGCACCTGCGCTTCGGCGAGGTCCACAACCTGTGGGCCACGCACGGCACGGGCGCGCCGGTGCTGGTGTTCCTTGGCCATACCGACGTGGTGCCGCCGGGACCGCTGGCGGCGTGGCGCAGCCCGCCGTTCGAGCCGACGCTGCGCGATGGCCGGCTGTACGGCCGCGGAGCAGCCGACATGAAGGGCAGCGTCGCGGCGATGGTGGTGATGCTGGAAACCTTCGTGCGCGAGCACCCGCACCACGGCGGCACCATCGGCCTGCTGCTGACCTCGGACGAGGAGGGGCCGGGGATCGACGGCATCCGGCGTGTCGCGGCGGAGTTCAACCGCCGCGGCCAGCGCATCGATGGCTGCGTGGTCGGGGAGCCGTCTTCGCGCGAGCGCCTCGGTGACCTCGTGCGCATCGGGCGCCGCGGCTCCCTTACCGGTCGCCTCCTCGTGCACGGTGTGCAGGGCCACGCCGCGTATCCGGAAAAAGCGCGCAATCCGGTGCATGCGTTCGCGCCGGCGCTGGCGGCGCTCGTGGCCGAGCCATGGGACGCCGGCAACCATGCGTTCCCGCCCACGTCGTTCCAGCTGGTGGACCTCGCCGCTGGTGCGGGCGCCGACAACGTGATCCCGGGCCAATTGCGCGCGACCTTCAATTTCCGCTTCGGCACGGCAAGCCGTGCCGAAGCACTGCGCCAGCGGGTGGAAGCGATCCTGGACGCGCATCGCATCGACTTCGCCCTCGACTGGTGGCTTTCGGGCGAGCCCTTCCTGACGGCCGCCGGTCCCCTGCGCGCGGCGACGCTGGCCGCGATTGCCGACCACTGCGGCGTGGAACCGGTGCTGGACACCGGCGGCGGGACGTCGGACGGTCGCTTCATCGCGCCGATGGGCGCGGAAGTGGTGGAACTCGGACCATGCAACGCGTCCATCCACCAGGTGGACGAACATGTCCCGCTCGATCAGCTGGAGCGCCTGCCTGCGCTGTATGGCGGCATCGCCACGCGGTTCCTCTGCGGCGGCTGAGGGCGCCGTCGTCCGCCGCGGCGATCGGGTGCGAAACAGGACCACCGCAAGAGCTTGTACCGGAGAAGTTTCGAACACGGGCGCGCCGGGGATGCCGCTCCTCGCCCCTGTCCGTTCGGCCCCGACATTGACATGCCTGCCATGCCCCGCCAGTGTTGTCCGCGCCGGACGGGTTGACGGAGGAAGGCACATGGTCATGACGGGAATCGCGCGGTCGGCGCTTGTCGGCTTGCTGGCGTTGGCGCCGCTCGCGGGTGCGGAGGAACCGCTGGTGGTGGAATCCACCTGGGGTGTTTCGCTCGATGCCTCCGGGCACGTGGTCGCGCTGGAGAGCCATGGTGCGCTCAAGCCGGTGCTGCGCGACCCGCTGGCCGAGGCCATCCGCGGCTGGGAGTTCGAGCCGGGGCGGATCGATGGCCAGCCGGCGCCGACCGAGACGTCGCTGGACCTTTCCGTTGCGCTCGAAGCCGATGCCGAGGGCAACTACCAGGTGCGCGTGGTGGACGTGCGCATCGGCGCCGAAGTGGCCAGCTCCGTTCCTCCCCGTTTTCCGCCGCGGCTCGTGCGTCGCATCAAGACGCCGTTTTCCGGCCTCGTCGTCGCCGCGGTCCGCTACGACGCGCAGGGCAGGGTGCTCGAGGCGGAACTCGCCCCTGGCACGCCGGCGGCGGATCCGCTGTTGCAGGAGGCCGCGCTCGAATCCATCCGCAAATGGCGGTTCCAGCCCGAGCGGGTCGGCGGCCACCCGCTGGCGGGCTCGGCCTGGGTGCCGCTGTGCTTCACCCTGACGACCAGCGCCCGCCACATTCCCGACTGCGAACACTGGACGCCGCCCGGTGCGAACACCCCGGTCCCGGACGGCACCGCGTTCGCGCTGCAACCGGCGGCGACGCTACGCAGCGAGGTGGTCGGCCACCTGCTCTGATGCGCTCTCGCGGCAGCCTCGCGAAGCGCTGGCGTCGATTGCGTGACTGCAGGGGGCTTGCCTCTCAGCCGCTCGCTGCCAGCAGCTGGAGCTGGTCGGCTTGGTCCTCGCGCGCGAGCGCATCGACCAGTTCGTCGAGGTCGCCGGCCATGATCTCGGGCAGGCGGTACAGGGTCAGGTTGACGCGGTGGTCGGTGACGCGGCCCTGCGGGAAGTTGTAGGTGCGGATGCGCTGGCTGCGGTCGCCGGACCCGACCTGCAGCCGGCGTGATTCGGCCTGCGCCGCCGCCTGCTTCGTTTGCGCCTCGTCCAGCAGGCGCGCCTTCAGCAGCGACAGCGCCCGCGCGCGGTTCTTGTGCTGGCTGCGTTCCTCCTGGCATTCCACCACGATGCCGCTCGGCAGGTGGGTGATGCGGATGGCCGAATCGGTCTTGTTGACGTGCTGGCCGCCGGCGCCGGACGAGCGGAAGGTATCCACCTTGAGGTCCGCCGGGCTGATCTCGATCTCATCCACGTCGTCCAGTTCCGGCAGGATCGCCACGGTGGCGGCCGAGGTGTGGATGCGTCCCTGCGCCTCGGTGGCCGGCACCCGCTGCACGCGGTGGGTGCCCGATTCGTACTTCAGCCGCGAGAACGCACCGCGCCCCTCGATGCGGGCGACCACCTCCTTGTAGCCGCCGTGCTCGCCTTCGCTGGCGGACAGGATCTCGGTGGCCCAGCGTTGCCGTTCGGCATGGCGCAGGTACATGCGCAGCAGGTCGCCGGCAAACAACGCCGCCTCGTCGCCGCCCGTTCCGGCGCGGATCTCGAGGAACAGGTTGCCCTCGTCGCGCGGGTCTTCCGGCACCAGCAGGCGATGCAGTTCGCCTTCCAGGTGCGCGCGGCGGGCTTCCAGCAGGGCGATCTCCTCTTCCGCCATCAGCCGCATCTCGGGATCGGCCAGCATTCCCTGCGCGGCGCGGATGGCGTCGGCCGTCTCGTCCCATGCGTGCAGCGCCGCGGCGAGCGGCACCAGCCGCGCATGTTCGCGCGAGACCTCGCGCAGGCGCTGCGGGTCGTTGGCGACGTCAGCGCTGGCGAGCAGGTGCTCCAGTTCCTCGTGGCGTTCGGCCAGTTGTTCGAGCTTGCGGCGGATGCTGGGTTGCATGGGGGGCGGGGAATAGGGG
>JAEZQS010000107.1 GCA_023412995.1 Pseudomonadota bacterium | reverse complement strand
GGCGTGGCTTGCGCCCGGCGCCGCGCCCACCGATCCGGCAGCCCTCGCGCGCTGGCGCCGCGAAGACGTCGCCGCGGCCCTGCCGCTGCTGGCACCCGAATGCAGCGGCGAATTCGTGCCGCAGGCGCTCGGGCTCGAGAGCCTGGACGCGATCCGTTTCGACAAGGGTTGCTACCCGGGACAGGAAATCGCCGCACGACTGCATTTCCGCGGCGGCAACAAGCGCCACGCCGTGCGCGTGCAGCTGGACGCCATCGCGTCGCCAGGCACGCCCCTGCAGGCGCCGGACGGGCGGATCATCGGCACCCTCCTCTATGCCGCCGCCAGCGGCAGCGATGATGCGGCGGCGCTTGGCCTGGCGATCCTTTCCGAACCGGTCGGCAGGACGCCGCTGCAGCTTGCCAGCGGCGGCGAAGCGCGCCCACTGGCCTGACGGAAGCCGCGGATCAGCTCCGCCGGAGACACCACGGCATCGCGCGCACGTCTGCCAGAGCGGCCCCGACCAGAAGCTGAACGGCGATCCGGGATTCAGGACAGCCCGGGCATCTTCGGGTAATCTCCGCGCCAGCCCTGCTCAGTCAGGGCTTTTTTGTGGGACCGGTTTCACGGACAGGCACCCTGCCGACAGGGTAGCCCCCTGCCCCGGAATCATCCCGACCCATGATTTCCGCTGGATCGACTGCCGGGGTGGCAGACGCAGCCAGCGGTGGGCGCTGACCAGCGCGGCTTGCGTGCCGCGCGCGCGCCGCAGCTTTGAGGAGCTGTACGGAAAATCCGGTCCAGGGCCTGCCCGCGCCTCGCGTGGGATGCACACCGCTGCGGCATGTCCGTGCGGTCGAAGGCTCCGCCCGGCAACAGGAGAACCAGCGATGAAACTGTCATTCCTGCTGTGGCTCGCCACGCTGCTGCCGCAACCGGCGGCCGACCATGTCTGCCTTGCCACCACCGTGTACCTGGAGGCGCGCAGCGAATCCCAGGTAGGCCAGATGGCCGTGGCCGAGGTGGCCATGCGCCGGC
The DNA here is from genome assembly GCA_023412995.1 of Pseudomonadota bacterium. GTDB lineage: Bacteria > Pseudomonadota > Gammaproteobacteria > Xanthomonadales > Rhodanobacteraceae > Dokdonella_A. The sequence continues at coordinate 2,679 of JAEZQS010000107.1, read as the reverse complement.
GCGAAAACGGGCGCTGGGGGCCGACCGTCTGCGACGTGGTGCGCTCGCCGGGCCAGTTCGCCACCGCCACGACCAATGTCGCCTACCGGCTGGCCAACCCGCGTGCCTGGCAGAAGGCCTGGGCCGTCGCCGGCCGGGCCATCGAGACGTGGTCGCTGCCGAGCAACCGGCGCAAGCTGGTCGTGCCCAATGCCGACCACTTCATCCTCGCCGATTCGATCTCCCCTGACTGGATCAAGGGGCCGCCGCTGGCGACCATCGGCGCGCACAATTTCTACCGCGTCAATTGAAGAGACAGGGACTAGGGGCTAGGGGCTAGGGGCTAGGGGCCAGGAAAAGAATCGGCCGCGGTGCATGCACCACGGCCGATTCGCGAATCCCGAATCCCGGCTCTAACGCAGGCGGATGAGGCGGTCGTTGCGGATCATCACGCGGTCGCCCGGGCGCAGGCCGTAGTCGTCCCACTGCGTCACGGTGGCCCAGCGGCCGTCGTCCAGGCGCACGTGGAACTGCCATGCCTCGTCGCCACCGCGGCCGCGGTTGCCCTCGCGCTCGATCGCGTTGCCGGCGAACCCGCCCGCCACCGCGCCGCCGACCGTGGCGGCGGTACGGCCGTCACCCTTGCCGATGGTGCTGCCGAGCACGCCACCGATGATCGCGCCGAGCACCGCGCCGCCGCCGCTGGTGGAGTTGTCGCGCACGTAGACACGGTCCATGTCTTCCACCACGCCGCAGGTCTGGCAGCGGCGTGCCGTGCGGGAATAGCCGCCGTAGCCATCGTCGTAGCCGTAGCCGTAGTGGGCGCGCGGGGTGGTCGCGACGCAGCCTGCCGCGGCAAGCGTGAAGGCGGCAGTGGCGGCAGTTGCCAGGATCTTGCTGGACATGTCGACATCCTTCTGGTGGACAGGGAACCATGGTCTCCCGCACCCCGTAAAGAAGGGATGAATGCAGGCGGGCGGGGCCGTCCGGCGCCTGAACGCCGCTGCCCGCACGCGTATCGGATAGCATCGCCGCACACGGGGGAAAGCCGCCATGACGCCATCGATCCTGACCAGCGACGAACTGCGCCGCCTCGACGCCGACGCTGCCCGCAGCCGCCTGCAACCGCTGGCCGATGCCGACGTGGCGCGGCTGCTGGGCGAAATCGGGCCCGGCCGCGCGGTGGCGATCCTCGACCGTTTCGGCGTCGAGCGCCGGCGTGCCATTGCCCAGGCCGCGGGCCAGGGCGAGGACGGCCCGTGGCTGGCCGCCAACCAGTGGCCGGAGGGCTCGGTCGGCCGGCTGATGGAACCTGCGCCGGCCGTGTTCGAGCCGGCCGCGACGGTGGCCGAGGTGATCGAGCGGCTGCGTCCGCTGGTTTCGCACACCCTGGTGACTTACGTCTTCGTGGTCGATCCCGCGGCGCGCCTGGTGGGCCTGGTGACGTTCCGCGAGCTGGCACTGGCCGACCACGCGCAGCCGCTGTCCGCCATCATGGTGGCGCAGCCGTTCGCGCTGGCGCCCGACATGGACGTGGAACACGCCATGCGCGCAGTGGTGAGGCGCCATTACCCGGCCTACCCCGTCTGCGATGCGGAGCGGCATCTGCTCGGCATCGTGCGCGGCGCGGTGCTGTTCGAGGAACAGGCGTTGGAGATCAGCGCGCAGGCCGGTGCCATGGTCGGCGTGGAGAAGGAAGAGCGACTGGCCACGGCATGGCAGCGCGCGCTCCGCTTCCGCCACCCCTGGCTGTTGCTGAACCTGGTCACCGCATTCGTCGCCGCCGGTGTCGTCGGCGCCTTCCAGGGAACGGTGGACCGCATCGTGCTGCTGGCGGTATTCATCCCGGTGCTCTCCGGGCAATGCAGCAATACCGGCTGCCAGTCGCTCGCGGTGACGCTGCGCGGGATGACCCTCGGCGAGCTGCGCTTGGCGGGGGTGTCGCGCCTGCTGTGGAAGGAGACCTGGCTCGGCTTCGTCAACGGCGCCCTCACGGGCGTGCTCGCGGGCGCCGGCATGTACTTCCTGGCGCACCACCAGCAGCACCCGCAGGCATTGACCCTCGCGCTCATCACCTTCATCGCCATGACCGGCAGCTGTGCGCTGTCGGGCGTGGCCGGGGCCGCCGTGCCACTCGGCCTCAAGCGGCTGGGAGCAGACCCCGCGACGGCGTCCAGCATCTTCCTCACCACGGCCACCGACGTCGTCAGCATGGGCATCTTCCTCGGCCTCGCCGCCTGGCTGATCGCATGACCCGGTGCGCCACCACCGACGCGGCGGGCCGACTGCGACGACGATGACCGCAGCCGTGGCCTACCGCTTCGGTGACTGCCGGATCGATCCCCTGGCGCGCGAGCTCCACCGCGGCGACACCCTACTGTCGCTATCGCCCAAGGTGTTCGATTGCCTGGTGTACCTGATCGAGCATCGCGAACGTGCGGTCGGTCGCGACGAACTGATGGCCGCTGTGTGGGGCCGTGCCGACGTCAGCGACACCTTGCTCGGCCAGACCGTGCTCAAGGCCCGCCGTGCCGTCGGCGACGGCGGGCAAGCGCAGGACGCGATCCGCACCGTGCCGCGCTTCGGTTATCGCTGGGTCGGCGAGCTCGTCGTCGAAACCGCGGCGCCGGAGGAGGCGCGCGACACGCCGTCACCACCCGCTCCCACCGCGGCCGTGGCGACCCCTGCCCCTGCGGACAC
>JAEZQS010000076.1 GCA_023412995.1 Pseudomonadota bacterium | reverse complement strand
CCATGCGGCCGGCTTCGGCCCACCGGCGCCGCCGGCTACAATGGCGCCATGAAGATCGTCCTCAACGGCCACGACCGCGAGGTCGCGGCAGCCACCAGCGTGGCAAAGCTCCTGGTCGACGCCGGATACGGCGAACGCCGCGTCGCGGTCGAAATCAACCACGAGATCGTCCCGCGCAGCCAGCATGCCGCACGCGAACTCGCGTCCGGCGACCGGGTGGAAATCGTGCACGCCATCGGCGGTGGCTGAGCCCCGCCAGCGTGCGCACCGGCGCGTGCCGGACGATCCGCCCCGTGTCCTGCGATGGTGACCGCCATGATTTCCCCTGATCCCCTTAAGTTTCCCGGCGACGACGATGCACTGGTGATCGCCGGCAGGCGCTACCGTTCGCGCCTGCTCACCGGAACCGGCAAGTTCCGCGACCTCGACGAAACCCGCCGCGCCACCGAGGCGGCCGGGGCGGAGATCGTCACCGTGGCGATCCGCCGCACGCCGCTGTTCGATGCCGAGACCGGCACGCCGTTCGGCGGTCCCAACGTGCTGGACGCGCTGCCGCCCGAGCGCTACACCCTGCTGCCGAACACGGCCGGCTGCCACACCGCCGCCGACGCGATCCGCACTTGTCGCCTCGCGCGCGAACTCCTCGGCGGCCACACCCTGGTGAAGCTCGAAGTACTGGGCGATGCGAAGACGTTGTTCCCCGACGTGGTGCAGACGCTCGCCGCCGCCGAGACGCTGGTGGCCGAAGGCTTCGAGGTGATGGTCTATACCTCGGACGATCCGATCCTGGCGCGGCGGCTGGAGGAGATCGGCTGCGTCGCGGTGATGCCGCTGGCGGCGCCGATCGGCTCGGGCCTCGGCATCCAGAACCGCTGGAACCTGCTCGAGATCGTCGAGAACGCGAAGGTGCCGGTGATCGTCGATGCCGGCGTCGGCACCGCGTCCGACGCGGCCATCGCGATGGAGCTCGGGTGCGACGGCGTGCTGATGAACACCGCCATCGCCGGTGCGCGCGAACCGGTGCGGATGGCGCACGCGATGAAGCTGGCAGTGGAAGCCGGGCGCGCTGCCTTCCGCGCCGGCCGCATCGCGCGCAAGCGGTATGCGTCGGCATCGAGCCCGATCGACGGCACGATCGGCTGATGGGCGAGCCAGCGGCCGGACCCGGACGCACGATCCGCAGCTTCGTGCTGCGCCAGGGGCGCATCACGCCGGCGCAGCAACGCGCCTTTGCCGAACACTGGATGCGCTACGGCCTCGAGGTCGGCGGCGCGCCACGCGATTTCGACGCGGTGTTCGGGCGCCAGGCCCCGCGCGTGCTGGAAATCGGCTTCGGCAACGGCGAGCAGCTGCTGCATTCAGCCCTGGCCGAACCCGGGCGAGACTTCATCGGCGTGGAAGTGCATCGCCCCGGCATCGGCCGGCTGATGAACGGCCTGGCTGCCGCCGGCGCGACCAACGCGCGCGTGTACGAGCACGACGCGGTGGAGGTGCTGGAACGGGAAATCGCGCCGGGGGCACTGGCCGAGGTGCGCATCTATTTCCCGGACCCGTGGCACAAGAAGCGCCACCACAAGCGGCGCCTGGTGCAGGCGCCATTCCTCGACCTGCTCGCCACGCGCGTGGCGCCGGGCGGACGCTTGCATTTGGCGACCGACTGGGCCGACTATGCCGGGCACATGCAGGAAGTGCTTGCCGCGGCACCGGCATGGCGACCCGATCCGCGCCGCGCCGCAGCGGGGGAACGGCCGCCGTGGCGCATCGAGACCCGCTTCGAGCGCCGCGGGATCCGCCTGGGCCACCCGACCTGGGATTTCGTCCATGAACGTGTCTGAAGGCCCATGACCCGGCACGCGGCCCATGCACATCCGGGATAAGGAAAGCCCGCCACCGCGCGTGCACTGCACGCCACGCCCTGCCGGCGCCTGCCCCCCACGCGCCGGCCACCGCCACCCTCGCCGCCCGCCGGCCGGCACCTGACCGCGACCGCCCCGATGGACGCCGGCCTGACCCTCACCACCAACATGGCGCTCGTGTTCGCGCTGCTCGCGTTCACGGTCGTGATGCTGGTGTTCGAGTGGATCCGCGCCGACCTCATCGCGCTGCTGGTGATCGTCGTGATCGGCATCACCCAGCTGCTGCCGGTGGAGCAGCTGTTCGACGGCTTTGCCGGCAACGCGGTGATCTCGCTCATCGCGGTGATGATCATGGGTGCGGGGCTGGACCGCACCGGCGTGCTGGGCAAGGCCGCCTCGTTCATCCTGCGCCTGGCAGGCGGTGTCGAGGCGCGCGTCTCGCTGCTGGTCAACGCCATGGTCGGCAGCCTCTCGGCGGTCATCCAGAGCCAGGCCCTCAGCGCGCTGTTCCTGCCGGTGGTCAGCCGCATCAGTTCGCGCACGGGCATGCCGCTGCGGCGCCTGCTGCTGCCGATGGCCTGCATGATCCTGTGCGGGACCAACATGACGATGATCTCCAACTCGCCGCTGATCCTGCTCAACGACCTCATCGCCAGCGCCAACCGCAACCTGCCGCCCGGCGCGCAGACGATCGAGCCGTTCACGCTGTTCGCGGTGGCGCCCATCGGGCTGCCGCTGCTGCTGACCGGCCTCGCCTACTTCGCGTTCTTCACGCGCCGCCTGATGCCCGGCGACGAGGAACGCCAGAAGGTGACGCCCGGGCGCACCGAGACCTACTTCGCCGAAACCTACGGTATCGACGGCGAGGTGCTGGAGCTGCTGGTCACCACCGACAGCCCGCTGGTCGGGATGAGCGTGGGCGAGGTGGAGCAGCTGCGCGGTGCCCCCTTGATCCTCGCCCTCAAGACCGGCAACGAGGCGCGCCTGGCGCCGCCGGGCGACCAGATGATCTGGGTCGGCAGCGTGCTCGGCGTGCTCGGCAAGCGCGAGGCGGTGAACGAGTTCGCGAACGTGCAGCTGTGCCAGGTGCAGGCGCGCCTGCGCAACTTCGCCGACCTCTTCAACCCCACCCGCGCGGGCATTTCCGAAGCGGTGGTGCCGCCGAACTCGCGCTGGATCAAGAAGACCATTGGCGACCTGCGCCTGCGCAAGACGGCCAACATCTCGGTGCTGGCGGTCAACCGCGGCGACCAGGTGTTCCGCGAAGACCTGCGCGCTGTCAGCCTCCGCGCGGGCGACACGCTGGTGCTGCACAGCTTCTGGCGCGACCTCGCGCGCACCGCCGAATCGCGCGACATCGTGGTCGTCACCGACTTCCCCAAGGAAGAGCAGCGCCCGGCCAAGATCTGGCATGCGGTGACGTTCTTCTCGCTGGCGATGGGCCTCGGGCTCTTCACCGACATCCGGCTGTCGATCGCCATGCTGGTGGGTGCGGTCGGCATGCTGCTGACCGGCGTCCTCAACATGGACGAGGCGTACGGCGCGATCAACTGGAAGACGATCTTCACCCTCGCCTGCCTGATCCCGCTGGGCTGGGCGATGGATTCGACCGGTGCGGCGGCATGGATCGCCCAGGAAGTACTGCAGTACCTCGGCAGCTGGCCGCAATGGGGGCTGCAGGCGGTGATCGCCATCATCACGCTGCTGTGCGCGCAGGTGGTGTCCAACGTCGGTGCCACCGTCATGATGGTGCCGATGGCCATCAACGTGGCGCTGGCCTCCGGCGGCAATCCGGCCGTCTATGCGCTGGTGGTGGCGGTGTCCACATCCAACGCCTTCATCATCCCGAGCGCGAACCCGGTGATCATGATCGTGGCCGGTCCCGGTGGCTATCGCCAGTCCGACTTCCTGCGCGTGGGCGTGCCGCTCACCCTCCTGATGCTGGTGGTGATGCTGCTGTCGGTGAACCTGGTGTTCGGCCGCGGCTGAGCCCGGCGTGGCCTGCGCGATGGCGTGGAGGCCGCGCCGCGCACCGTGGCCGCGGCGCCGCCCGTAAATCGATCACGTCGCTGGCGGATCGTCGCCGTTCGTGCCCAGCCAGACCGCGCCGTCGAGCACCCGAACCGGCAGCGGCACCAGGCCACTGCGCGCGGGACCGCCGACACAGGCACCACTTTCCACCCGGAAGCTGGCGCCGTGCACGGCGCAGGTCAGCTTTCCCTCGCGCACGAGGAAGCACCCCGGCGCGTAGTCGAGCCGGCGCGCCGCGTGGGGGCACTCGTTGTGGTAGGCGAACGCCTCGCCGCCGCGGCGCAGGACGATCAGGTCGAAGCCGCCGCTGGCGCTGCCGACGTGCACGGCGATGGCGTCGCCATCGCGGATGTCCTCGAGCCGGCACAGCGGTTGGTCGCGATCCATCCCATCCTTCAGCACTTGTCGATGGCGGTCCGGGACCCTATGGTGGAAAGGGAGCCGCACGCCAGGCATTTTCGCACACGGAGTCCCGCACGATGCTGTATTTCCGCTTCCCGCGCCGGCCGCGCCATCCGCTGGGCCGGCTGCTGTACGGTGCCGTGGCCGTGCTTTCGGTGCTGGTGCTGGTTGCGGTGGGAACCTTCGCGCTGGCTGCGCTCACGGTGGGTGGCGCCCTCTTCCTCCTCGTCCAGGCCGTGCGCTCGGCGCAGCGTCCTGCCGCGGCCGGCACCGCCCGCACGGCCGCATCGCCGCCGCCGGGGGTGATCGAGGGCGAGTTCTCGGTGGTGCATCCGGCCCGGCCCCGCGCCACCGCCACGCCACCGCGGCGGTAACTGCCCTCGGCCCCCGGGCCGATTGGCTCCGTGTGACGACGGCTTCCGCGGGACTTTGCCGCGGCGGGCGTGGCCTCTATCCTCCGCTCCCGCCCCACCCCCGCCACGGCAATGACCGACACCCCTGCCAGCCTTTCCGACAGCGGTGCCGGCTGGAGCCGCCCGCGCGTGCTGGTGCCGCTGGCGCTGGTGTCGCTCTACCTCGTCTGGGGCTCCACCTACCTCGCGATCCGCGTCGCGGTCGCCAGCTACCCGCCCTTCCTGATGGCCGGCGTGCGGTTCCTCGGCGCCGGCGCGGTGCTCTACGGCTTCCTGCGCTGGCGTGGCATCGAGGCGCCGACGCGTGCGCAGTGGCTCAATTCCGCCGCCACCGGCGCCATGCTGCTCGGGCTTGGCAATGGCCTGGTCTGCTTTGCCGAGCAGGACGTCGCTTCCGGGCTGGCCGCGGTCGCCGTCGCCAGCATGCCGCTGTTCGCCGCCGTGTTCGGCGGCCTGTACGGGCACTGGCCGCGGCAGATGGAGTGGCTCGGCCTCGGCGTCGGCTTTGCCGGAGTGATCCTGCTCAACCTCGGCGGCAGCATGGCGGGTTCGCCCATCGGTGCGCTCGCCCTCGTCACCGCCGCGGCCTCATGGGCCTTTGGGTCCGTCTGGAGCAAGCGTCGCGACATGCCGCCGGCCGCCATGAACACGGCGGCGCAGATGCTCACCGGCGGCGCGCTGCTGTTCGTCTTCGCACTCGCCATCGGCGAGCGCTGGCCCGCCGCGCCGCCACTTTCCGCGAGTCTCGCGATCGTCTATCTCGCTACCTTCGGCTCGCTGCTCGGCTTCAGCGCCTACCTATACCTCCTGAACACCGTCCGCCCGGCACTCGCCACCAGCTACGCCTACGTGAACCCGCCCGTGGCAGTGATGGTCGGCGCCCTTTTCGCCGGCGAGGCGGTCCACGGACTGGACGTCGTGGCGATGGTGGTGATCCTGGCAGGGGTGGGACTCATCACCCTGGCACGCGAGCGGCGTGCCTGACGGCACGCCGGGGCTGTTGTTGTGCAGGGCATGGCCGGTCGAGTATCCGGAGTCAAAGGCTTTCGCTCCCCTTTGGGGAGCGAGTGACTTTCTCTTGCTTGCCCAAGAGAAATTAACCAAAGAGAAGGGCACCCCCGGA